>NZ_WEKR01000022.1:0-38165 GCF_024105395.1 Paracoccus sp. 08
GGCGGGCGCGAGGTCAACGGTAGGGGAATATCCGACACTCGCTTTGTGGCCGGCTCAACGCTGACGCCCGTTGTAAGACAGGAATAGCCCCGAGACGCACAATCGGTCATGCGGTATCCAACCCGCGCATCAGAGCTTGTTCACCGACGTCTTCAGACCTCGTGCCCACCCTTGGGCGTCAAAACGGCAGCACACGCCATGGCGTCTGAAGACGCATGAAAAAATGCTTGAAAAAAGACATCAGAGCGACCGTGCGTTGTCGGTGTACGCCCTGTGTCTGCGCGGTGCGCCCCCGGTGACCATCTGGCACGTGCCGTTCCGGGCTAGAAGAAAGAAGTCCATGATCCAGCCATGCGCCGCGCGCCGCTCTCTCAACGCACACAATCCGCGGCCCGGTTTCTACCAACAACTCAGCGTCCAGCAGCGCAGCCCCTGTCTAGCAACACCACCACTCATTCCTACCCCGCGGGCTAGCCGCGCTCTTGTATCTAACGGCCGGTAGTGATGCGGACCTCTCCGCCAAGCACGTTCAGGGGAATGGCATGGGCATCGCAGAGGGCCTTGGATGGCCGTGATGCCGATGGACACTGCAGAGCCGGTGATCAGGAGGCTCATGCTGCGCCCCTTAGGTCGGTGGCTCCGGACCGGGCCAGGTCGCGCGTGCAGCCCGCAGCCGCTGTCGCGCACGCCGTCGCGCAGCAGTGCGTTGCGGATGCCGTTCGCCGCGGCCGAGGCCAGCCGCCGGGACGGGCGGTCGCGGCGGTCCACCCGCTGGCCCTGGACCAGGCCCAGCGCAATGCCGCCCCCGGCAAATGACTCCAGCAGGGCAGGAATGTTGTCGGGCGGGTTCTGACCGTCCGCATCCAGCGTCACGATCAGCGCCCCGCGCGCGGCCCAGACCCCGCTGCGGATCGCGGCGGACTGCCCGCAGGACCGGTCGTGGCAGATCACCCGCAGCTGCGGCAGCCGCGTCTGCAGCGCGGCCAGTTCGGCCCGCGTTCCATCGCGCGAGGCGTCGTCGATAACGATAATCTCGGGCGCGTGGTCCCGCAGAGTGGCGGCGATGCCGGTCAGCAGGGCGGTGATGTTGCCGGCCTCGTCGCGGGCGGGCAGGACGACGGAAATGTCGGGCGTCATGGCGCGACCTTCTGTGAGCGGTGAAGGGTATAGGTCTTGTTGCGGAACGGCAGCGGCAGGACAGGGGTCATGCTGGGGGGGCGGGTCCGTCTGGTCCAGAAGCACGCCGCCCGGATGGTCGCGCAGCCACCCTGCAACGGCGTCGTCGGACAGGCGGGCGACCGGGTTCAGCAGGCGTCCGGCAAAGTTCAGATGCGCGTGATAGGTGCCGTCGGTGACGGCGATGCCCGCGGCATCATGGGGCGCCAAGGCCCGGCCCAGATCGCTCATGTCATAGCGCGTGGACAGCAGCGGGCTGCGCCCGAGATGCAGCTCGATCATCAGCGCCAGCGGCAGCCCGGCAAGCGCCGTGACCCGCGCCCGCAGCCGCAGGAACACCGCCAGCCCTGTCAGCGCGCAGAGCCCGCGCAAGGCGAGCGACGACCACAACGGCAGTGGATCGCCAAGCCGTGCCAGCACCGAGACCAGCCCTGCGCCCGCGGTCAGAGAGGCCAGGACCAGCCCGATCACGGGCGGGGCCAGCCACAGGGCGCGCCGCCCCCACCGCCGCGCGGGCAGGCCACCCGACAGCAGCAGCGCCAGCGCGGGCAGTTCCGGCAGCAGGTCATGCGCCTGCTTTCCACTGATCAGAGAGAATGCGACGAACGCTTCCATGGCCAAGACCGCCGCCAGCCGCGTGCCGGGATCGGCCTACAGTTGCCTTGGCCGCAGCGCATCAAACCCCGCCCCGGTCCAGCCGAACGGCCAGAGCAGGGCGGCATAGAACCACCAGGGCTTGCAATGGGCAAAGGGTGCGACCATGCGCCCGCCGCTTTGCCGCCACAGGACCTCGATGCGGTACTCCGGCCGCCCAGGATCAGCGCGCGGGCACCAGCCACAGGCCGACCGCCACCAGCGCGACGGCCAGCGCCAGCCCGCCCGCCCATTGCCGCGCCGACGGACGCTCCGCCTCCGCCCGCAGCGGCATCGACAGCGCCACGGGCAGCAGGTGAATCAGAATCACCGGCCCCTTGGCATAGACGCCCAAGGCCACGGCCATCCCCAGGGCAACCCAGGCCCCGCGTCACGGCCTGCGGACCGCCGACCACAGCGCCAGCATCGCCAGCGGCGTGGCCGCGGTCTGCATCGCGTCGGACATGGTCGTCGATCCGAACAGCAGCCAGACCGGCGACACCGCCAGGATCAGCGCCGCGGCCCCGCCGCGCGCAGGCCTGTCCGGCCGCAGCCGCAAGGCCAGCAGCCCGGTCATCGCCACGCAGGCCGTCGCGAAGGCCTGTCCGACCAGTCGGGCCGCGAAGGCATCGACGCCCACGACCGCCCAGACCAGGTTGATCAGCCAGAACAGCAGCGGCGGCTTGTGCCCGTAGATCGCCCCGTTCAGGTGCAGGACCCAGGGTGATCCGCCGACATGCATCTTCCACGCGGCGGCGACATAGCGGGCCTCAGCAAGCGCAGCAGGATTAGCGTCAGCGCGGTCAGCGCGAACAGCAGCGTGGCGGACAGGACGGGACGCATCCTTATGCTGCGGCCGTCCGGCGATGCCTACGGATCAGCATCAGGTTGCGCAGATAGACGAACAGCCCCAGCCTCTGGCCCGGCACAAAGACCGGGTCACCACGCCACGACGCATAGGCAAAGAGGGTGACCCCGCTCGCCAGCGAGACCCACAAGAACGGATGCGGGACGACACTGCGTCGCATCCTTTCGCTGGCCAGCCAATGGATGACGAAACGCGCGCTGAACAGCGCCTGCCCAAAAAACCCCATCCTAAGCCAAGCCGTCTGACTCGTCATCCGCCCCGTCGTTGCAGGACAGCCGTGCCACGCGAGGCTTGCAGGAAGCGTGCAGTCGAGAGCTTGGATGCGCCGAACTGCATTGTCGATCGCCGGGCGTCTTCCAAAAGGCCTGTCATCGAATGGCCGGGGCCGTCCCTCAGGTCATGGCAGCTGCGACACCGGGCCGCTGATAGGCCGTGGAATTAGGGGCCGCGCTGGCCCGGACGCCCCATTATGGTTTCTGCCGGATGCGACCCCCCATCAAGGCTGTGCCGACTATCTATGGTCAGTGGAAGGCAACTGACGGGGCATGCTCACCGCCGTGATCGGGCCAAATCATCTTAGATCGGGGGACGTTGCGAAGTGGTTGAGCTGCCATCCCGCTGTCCTGCTATCCTATAAACGGTGTCGCATGACAGGGACCAGCCCCTGTATCGGGCCGGTCCATCGGGTGCGACGCGACGCCCTGCCATGGGCGCCGCGGAGGGGACTCAGGCCTGATCGGCCGTCGCGTCCATCGGCGGATAGTCCACATAGCCTTCGGCACCGCCGCCATACATCGTGGACTCGTCGGGCTTGGCCAGGGGTGCGCCGGCCTTCATCCGCGCGACCAGGTCGGGGTTCGCGATGTAGGGGCGACCAAAGGCGAATAGGTCCGCCTTGCCCTCTTCCAGACGCTTCGTCGCCAGGTCCAGGTCATAGCCGTTATTGGCGATATAGGTGCGCGAGAACCGCTGGCGCAGGCTGTCGAAATCGAACGGCGCCACGTCGCGCGGGCCGCCGGTCGCGCCCTCGACAACGTGGATGTAGACTAGGTCAAGCGCCTCCACCCCGTCCACAATGTGATCGAACTGCGGCTGTGGATCGCTGCAGGACACCCCGCCGGCCGGAGAGACCGGAGACAGGCGGATGCCCGTGCGGTCCGCGCCGATCTCGGCCACGACGGCTTGGGCCACCTCCAGCATCAGCCGGGCGCGGTTTTCGACCGAGCCGCCATAGGCGTCGGTGCGCTTGTTCGCGCCGTCCTTGGCGAACTGGTCCAGCAGATAACCGTTGGCCCCATGGATCTCGACCCCGTCGAAGCCCGCCTCGATGGCGTTGGCCGCAGCCTGGCGGAAATCGTCGACGATGCCCGGGATCTCGTCCAGGCGCAGGGCGCGCGGGGTCGAGGTCTCGACAAATCCGCCGTTCACGAAGGTCTTGGTTTCTGCCGCGATCGCCGAGGGGGCCACGGGGGCCGCGCCGCCCGGCTGCACGTCGACATGCGACACCCGACCCACATGCCACAGCTGCAGGAAGATGCGCCCGCCCTTTGCATGGACCGCATCGGTGACCTTGCGCCATCCGGCGATCTGTTCGGGCGTATAGACGCCGGGCGTGTCCTGATAGCCCTGCGCCTGCGCCGAGATCTGCGTCGCCTCGGCGATGATCAGCCCCGCGGTCGCGCGCTGCGCGTAATATTCGGCCGCATGGGGTCCGGGCACCAGGCCCTCCGCGGCGCGGTTGCGGGTCAGCGGTGCCATGACGATGCGGTTCGCCAGGCGCAGGGGGCCAAGGTCATAGGGCTGAAAGAGCGTGTTCTGGTTCATCGTTTCCGCTTTCCGGGTGTGATTGGTCTTGGTCGTTCAGGGCAGGTAACGCGCAGCGGGCGGAATGTTTTCAGGGCCGTGAAATATTGCCTGACGCACGGTGTCGCAGCATCCGCAGCCCGAGCGATGGGGGGCGGACAGCCGCGGCACAGGGCGGATGGTCGAGGCTTGGTAGAGCATGCGCGTCGCCTGAGCCATTGCCGGGGGCGTTTCCGTCCCCTCATCGGGGCATGGTCAGCTGCTTGCAGACCCCTCACTGATCGTGAGTCGGACCCTCGCCATAGCGACGCGATGACAGGGACGTTGGCAGCGCGCAGATTGGTTTAGGGCGCCGGCTGCCGAACCCCGGCATGACCTCTGGCAGCCGGGGTTTGTCCAGGCATGGCATGATGCATGACCTTCTCAACAGGGAAGGGCGCCCGCCGCGATTGGGTCGCGTCGGAAACGCCAGCCACGGCGGGCCTTGCAACGCCCGCTGGTCGTGCGCCTGCTGTTCACCTTGCCGCCAGACCGACAGACCGACGCCTAGGGCATACGGGTCCGCTGACGGTCGGCAAAGGCGCGGGCCTCCTGCGGCGCCAGGCCGAGACCGTTGGCGCGGACCAGCGCGGCCCAGTCCCGGTCCGGCCATTCCTTCCGGGCCAGGGCCAGCAGGTCGCTGCCCTCCGCCGGGGCGGTTGCGCAAAGCTGACCGACCCTACCTGCGACAGAGGCACGGTCCAGGCCCAGTTCGGCCACGACCGCGAATGTCAGCGCCTCGGCATGGATGGTGCCGGACCCGCCACCCAGGTCGCGCTCCATTGCTTGGGGGTCAGGGGTCAACCGGTCCAGGACATCCTGCGTCAGTCGCAGCATCGCGCCCAGGCTGACACAGATCTGCGGCAGGGTCAGCCATTCGGTGAACCACGCCGCACCGTCGCGGTTCTGACGATGCACCCCCGCCGCCCCGAAGACCGATGCAAGCCCGATTACCTGCCGCGCCAGGGCCGCCAGCGCCGAGGGGCCGACCGGGTTCTGCTTTTGCGGCATGGTCGAGGATGCCCCACCGCCCTCGATCCGCACCAGGGCCAGGCCCGACTGCGTCATTAGCAGCAGGTCCTCGGCCAGCTTGGCCAGGGCGACGGCCACCGCCGCAGCCCAATCCGCCAGCCGGCCCAGCCCCGAACGGTCGGAATGCCAACCGTGGCCGGGATCCGACAGGTCCAGCGCCTGCGCAAGGCCCGCCCGAACGGCCGGGCCCTGCGGCCCCATCGCCGACAGCGTGCCCGCCGCCCCGGACAGCGAAACGCGCAGCACCGCGTCACGAACCCGCGCTAGATCCTGCGCGTGATCCAGCAGCGGCCATCCCCAGCTGGCCGCGACCGTGCCAAAGCTGGTGGGTGTCGCCGTCTGGCCATAGGTCCGCGCGGCCATGGGCAGGGTGGCGTGCCGATCCGCCAGCGCGGCCAGTTGGGTCAGAACGGCATCCAGGCGGGCGCCCCACAGGTCCAGCATGGGGCGCAGGCGCAGGGCCAGCGCGCTGTCCATGATGTCCTGGCTGGTGGCGCCCCAGTGCAGATGCGCGGCCGCGGGATCGCCGGCCATCTGCCGCCGCATCTCCTGGACCAGGGCGGGGACGGGGACGCCGTTGCGGGCAGTGGCTTGGGCCAGGGATGCCGGATCGATCAGCAGGCCACGGCTGGCCGCGGCGATGGCCGGACCGGCATCGGGGGGGATGACCCCAAGCTGCGCCTGAACCCGGGCCAGCGCGACTTCGACCCGGATCATCGCGTCCAGTTCGGCCTCGGCCGTGAACAGCGCCTGGGTGTCCGGGTCGCCAAACAGCATGGCATAGAGGGGGTTGCCGGCCGCGGTCATGGCCCGACCGTGGCGGGGCTGCGCACCGCCTGGCGGTGCGGGCCGTGGGTCGGCGGTGGCAGGGGCGACTTACGCCCCGTCGTGACATGTACCTGTGTCATGAAACGGTCTCTGGCAGGTTCAAAATCGCGCGGGCCTGCTGCCACGTCGCCACCGGACGGCGATAGCGGTCGCACAGGTCCACCACCCGCCGCACCAGCGCCGCGTTGGACGGTGCCAGGTGCGTGCGGTCCAGGCGCACGTTGTCCTCCAGGCCCGTGCGGGCGTGACCGCCCGATGCCACGGCCCATTCGTTCAGGACGATCTGGTTCGGGCCGATCCCCGCCGCGCACCAGGGCGCATTCGTGCCGAACAGCCGCCGGACCGTGGCGATGTAGTAGTCGAACACGTTGCGGTCGACCGGCATGGCGTTCTTGACGCCCATCACGAACTGCACATAGGGCCGGGTGGTCAGCCGCCCGTCCTGCCACATCGCATGGGCCTGCAGGATGTGGGACAGGTCAAAGGCCTCGATTTCGGGCATGACGCCGTGGGTGGCCATCTGCGATGCCAGCCAGTCCACCAGGTCGGGGCTGTTTTCATAGACGCGGGTCGGAAAGTTGTTCGACCCGACCGACAGGCTGGCCATGTCCGGCCGCAGCGGCAGCATGCCGCCCCGGTCGCGGCCCGCGCCCGACCGCCCGCCGGTGGACAGCTGCACGATCATGCCGGGGCAATGCCGGCGGACCCCCTCCAGCAGGCGGGCAAAGCGGTCGGGGTCGCTGGTGGGCTTGCCCTCGTCGTCGCGGACATGGGCGTGAACGATGGCGGCGCCCGCCTCGAAGGCCTCGTGGGTTGATTCGACCTGTTCGGCGATGGTTACGGGAACGGCCGGGTTGTCGGCCTTGGTCGGAAGGCTGCCGGTGATGGCCACGCAGATGATGCAGGGGTCAGACATCGAGATATACCGTTTCCTTGTCACCTTGCAGGTGAATGTCGAAGTGATAGTGGCCGTCGGCGCCACGGGCGATCAGGGTGTCGCGGCGATGCGGCTGTTCGATCAGGGACAGCACCGGGTCGGCGGCGTTGTCCTGATCGGCGAAATACATCCGCGTCTGCAGTCCGGTGTTGATGCCCCGCGCGACCAGCCACAGCGACAGGTGCGGTGCCTGCATGCGGCCCCGCGTCCCCGGCACGGCGCCGGGCAGGACGGTGTCCAGCGTGAACTGCCCGGTGTCGAAATCGGGCACCACGCGCGCCCAGTGCCGGAACCCCGCGGCGGCCCCCGGCTGATCGGGGTACAGCCCGGCCGCGTCGGCCTGCCAGACTTCGATCAGCACGTCCCGGACCGTTGCGCCCATGCCGTCGAAGACGCAGCCGGTGACGCGGATGCGCGGGCCGGGCACGTCGTCGGGCATGGGGTCAAAGCCCAGTTCGGTATCATAGATGTCGAATCCCGCCGCCCGCGGGGCCAGCCCGATATGGACATAGGGTCCGGCGGTCTGGGACGGGGTCTCCTTGAGGTAGTTCAGCGGCTGCGGCATGTCAGTTTCCCTCCGGCCGGTTCTCGAAGACGGTCGATCGCCGCCCGCGCAGCACGATGTCGAACCGATAGGCCAGACAGTCCAGCGGCACCGCCTGGTTCAGGTCCAGCGGGGCGATCAGCGCGTCGATGGCGCGGGGATCGGGGATCGCCTGCACGATCGGGCAATGCGCGATCAGCGGGTCGCCCTCGAAATACATCTGGGTGATCAGGCGCTGCGCAAAGGCCGTGCCGAAGACCGACAGGTGGATATGCGCAGGCCTCCAGTTGTTGACCCAGTTGCGCCACGGATAGGCGCCGGGCTTGATGGTCCGAAAGGCGTAATGGCCCTGATCGTCGGTCAGAACCCGCCCGCAGCCGCCGAAATTCGGGTCGATCGGCGCCAGGTAGCCGTCCTTCTTGTGGCGGTATCGGCCGCCGGCATTGGCCTGCCAGATCTCGACCAGGGTGCGAGGGACGGGGCGGCCGTTCTCGTCCAGGACGCGTCCGTGGACGATGATGCGTTCGCCCACCGGATCGCCGTCCTTGGCATAGTTCGCGATCAAGTCGCCATCCAGCGGGGTGATGGCCCCATGCCCGAAGCGGGGGCCGGTCAGTTCCGACACGGTGCCCTCGATCGACAGCATCGCCTGTCGCGGCGACCGCGCGACCGAGGTCTTGTAGTCGGGGGCCAGCGCGGGCGGATGCCAGGTGCGGTCGCGTTGATAGAGCGTCATGCCTGTCCTCCTTGGGCATCGGCCTCGGCAAAGATGCGGCGGGCCAGGGCGATGGCGTGATTGGCGCGCGGGACGCCGGCATAGATGGCGACGTGCAGCAGCGCCTCCATCACGTCGTCGCGGCTGGTGCCGGTGTTCGGGATGGACCGCAGATGCAGGGCCAGTTCGCCGTCGTTGCCGAGGCCCGCCAGCAGGGCGATGGTCATCATCGACCGCTCGCGCAGCGGAATCGTGCCGCGCGACCAGACATGGCCCCAGGCCGCATCGGTGATCAGCGCCTGGAACGGCGCGTCGAAGGGCGTCTGCGCGGCCTGCGCGCGGGCGACATGGGCCGGTCCCAGCACGCGTCTGCGGGTGGCAAGGCCGGTGTCTGACAATTCGGTCATGCGGCATGTCTTTCCAGAAAGGGGGTCATCAGCGCGGCGTGGGCGTCGGGCGTCTCGACGCAGGGCAGGTGGCCCGCGCCGGGGATCAGGTTAAAGGTCGCGCCGGGGATCAGGTCGGCGGTGGCGCGCACCACGTTCGGGGGCGATGCACCGTCAGCCTCGCCCGCGATCACCATCGTGGGCAGGCGCAGTGCGGCGCTGGCCTGCCGTTGATCGGCCCCGGCCAGCGCCCGGCAGGCGGCGACATAGCCCGCGGCGGGCGTGCGGGCCAGCATGTTGCGCCAGGGTGCCAGCGCGGGCGTCGCGCGGAAGGCGGGCGCGAACCAGCGTTCCATTACCGCATCCGCGATACCGGCCATGCCGTCCCGTTCCACCGCATCGATCCGGGCCTGCCAGCTGTCGGGCGTGCCAAGACGCGCGGCGGTGTTGGAAAGGATCAGCGCGCGGACCAGATCGGGCCGGTCGGCCGCCAGGCGCTGCGCGATCAGCCCGCCGATGGACAGGCCCAGCACGACCACCGGGCCGGGGGCCACGGCCTCGATCAGCGCGGCTGCGTCGGCGGCGTGGTCGGCGATGCGGTCTGCGGCGCCCAGATCGGACAGCCCGTGCCCCTGCTTGTCATAGCGCAGATAGCGCAGCCCCTGCGGCAGCAGCGGCAGGACCGCCTCCCACAGGCGCAGATCCGTGCCAAGCGAATTGGCCATCAGCACCACCGGCGCGCCTGTCGGCCCGTCCAGCCGATAGTGCAGCGCGCCATAGGGGCGGGACAAGATTTGCATGGATACTCCTCCTGTCCATAACGTAACATGGGGGCAGGATCGCCGATAATGCAAAATCGGCAGCAAAGGATGCCCATATGATTATGCATCCCGGCATCAAGCTGCGCCATCTGCGGGTCTTTCTGGACATCGCGGCCCGCGGCAGCCTGACCGCGGCGGCGCGGGCGCAGGGCATCACCCAGCCCGCGCTGAGCCGCACCCTGGCCGAGCTGGAGGCCCTGCTGCAGGTGCCGCTGTTCCGGCGCGAGCGGCGGCGGCTGATTCTGACCGATGCGGGCACGCTGCTGCGCACCCATGCCGCCGCTGCGCTGCAGATGCTGGAAAGCGGGGTCGCCGCGCTGCATCCGGTCGCGGGGACGGACAGGTTGCGGGTGGGCATCCTGCCCACGGCGGCCACGCGGCTGTTCCCGCGCGTGGCGCTGCGCTTTCGCGAGATGCATCCGCATGTGACCCTGTCGGTCGAGACGGGGCCGCATCCGCATCTGATCCGCCTGCTGCGCGAGGGCGGGATCGACCTGATGATCGGGCGCATGCCGGCCGCCGCCGACATGGCGGGCCTGCGCTTCGATCACCTCTACGAGGATCAGATCGCGCTGGTGTCCCGCGCCGGGCATCCGTGCTGGGGCCAGCCGGTGCGTGATGTCCTGTCGATCTGCCCGGTGATCCTGCCGCCGCAGGACGCGCTGATCCGCCGGGCGGTCGACGATTACCTGCAGGCCCGCAACCTGGCCGGGCTGCATCCCGCGTTCGAGACCGCGGCCCTGGCGGTGGGTCGGGGCATCCTGGCGGCATCGGACGCGCTGTGGTTCATCTCGCAAGGCGTGGTCGGGGACGAGCTGGACCGAGGCGCGCTGATCCAGTGGCCGACCGATGCAGGGTTCCTGACCGGCGCGGTCGGCCTGACGCGCCGGCAGGTCGGGCCGGACAATGCGATGCTGGACGTGCTGACGCGCCTGGCGACAGACGGGGCACGGACCTAGGCAGGATCGCGGGCGTCATGATTGTGCATGTCTTGCGGCGATGTCCCACGGCATGGGGCATGGTCGACGACGGCACGCGCCGGTGGCCTGCAACCCTCGACCTCATTGACCGCCCCCTGCGCATCAATGTTCTGAGGTGCTGCGACTGCGATTGCGGTCCACCGGCGGTCTTTGCGCTGTTTGTTGGAAGGTTCGGTGCTGTCTTCGCGGTACACAATGCCTTTGGCTGCACCGTCATCTGGTGCGCTGCGCGATCGAGGCCGTTTTTCCCCGTCTATCGTGGAGCACGGACAACTGGCGGTTCGGACGCTTCCTCAAGCCAAGCATGCTTGTGGCTTTGTCTGTCGTGACCTGGCCGTACGGCACCACGATCTGCCTTTCTCCATGCCGTGCAAAACGGCCAGTCACCTGGCGACAGGTTCGCCCTTGCAGACCCACAAACGAGATGTCCGATAGGAGGGCCTCCCCCCTGAGCAGTCGATGCTGCAGGGCGACCGGCTCTGCCGTCGGTTTCAGGGTGCCGCTGTGGCCGCTTGCTGGTGCGGGGCCACGTCGCGGCTCAGCGCAACGGCCAGCGTTTGGGCCTGGTCGCGGATGTCGGGGATGGCGGTGATCTCCCAGAACGCTGCGCGGGATGCAGGCCCGATGACGCGGATGCGGGGGTCCGGGCGGCCGTCGGCGCCGATCAGGGCGCAGTCGGCCGCGACATCCAGACCGATCCGCACGGGATCGATGCGGGCGCGGCCGGTGGCCAGCAGGTCGGCGACCAACGGCGTCGCGTTGGCCCGCGGGTCGCGGCGGATGCCGCGGCAGTCGACGATGCGCGCCGCATCGAGCGTCAGGATACGATCGGCCCCGCGCGGGCGCCAATGCGCGCGCAGGATCGCGCCGTCCCGGCTGGCCCCATCGAAGCGGCCCGCCAGCTGCCGCATCTGGCCACTGTCCAGCGCGCGCTGCAGGATGGCCGCGCTTTCCGGGGGCAGGCGGTGGCGGTGCACCTCCCACCAAGGGGCGGCGTGGCGCAGGAAGCGGGTGCGGTCCGCCACGGACATGGCACGCCACAGGGCCGACAGGTGCGGGCGGACGCCGTCGACCGCGTCGCGCCAGGTGCCGCCCTGCGCCTCGGCCCGGGCGGCAAGATCGCGCAGCCAGGACAGGACAAAGCTGACGGGCGCGCCCAGGGGCACCTCGGCCCGGGTGATCGACAGGGGCGCGCCCGTGGCATGCACACGCGGCAGTTGGGCACGACGTGACAGGGCCACGATTTCCCCGCGGTGGCCGTGGGACAGCAGGCTGATGGCCTGGTCCACCATCGACAGGCCGGACCCGATGATGACCACGCGCCCGCCCTGGGGCGGGGGGTCGGCCTGCTGCCAGGCGCCGTGGACCAGGCCTGTCGGGTCCGGTTCGGGCAGGGCATGGCCGGTGGCCAGCACGGCCCGGTCGGCGGGAACGACCTGGCCGTCGTCCAGATGCGCCGCGACCCTGGCCCGCGTGGTGACCAGCCGGATGCATGTCGCGCGCAGACAGCGCAGCCGTCCGTCGGCCGACAGCGGCGCCAGCAGGTCGGTCATGTAGGCGCCATAGGTCGCGCGGCCCACGAAGCAGGCGCCCGTCGCGCCGTCTCCGCGCGCGGCCAACCAGCGGCGGAAATGGTCGGGATCGTCGGGAAAGGCGCTCATGTTGGCGACGCGGGTGTTCAGCAGATGGCCCGGATCGATGGTCGAGTAGGCGACGCCACAGCCCAGCATGTGCCGCCCCTCGATCACGGTGACACGCAGGGGCGTGGCCGGGTCGCGCAGCAGATGGGCGGCCAACAGGACGCCGCTGGCGCCGCCACCGATGATGACGACATGGGGCAGATGGGCCGCATGGGGCGCAGACGTGTCGGCCAGGGGGATGGTCTTCATGGCGGGCTCCTTCGCTTGGCTGCGGGGGCGGTCCTAGAGGGCCGCGATCAGCAGCCCCGTCCACAGGGCCAGGCTGGCACCGATCAGCGTGGGGACGATGCGGTCGGGACGGTTGGTGTCGCGGGGATGGGTGCGGCGCAGATAGGCCTCGGTCTGGATGTCGAACATGGCAATCTCGGGTCCGGTGATGGGGGTCAGGCCAGCCGTCGGGCGGGCAGGGACAGTGGGGCGGGGCGTGCGCCGAACAGGCGCCGCAGGACCCCGGGTCGCGCGGTGCGCGCCAGCAGATCGTCGCGCAGCGCCTTGCCCGCGGGCCAGGGGCCAAAGCCCGATGCCGCGTTGACATGGCCCGCATGGCCGATGTCGTGCAGGTCCGCGCCCCAATGCGCCGCCAGCTGTCGGCTGTGGTCGAAAGCCATCCACGGGTCGTTGCGGCTTGCCACCAGCGTCGCAGGCACGTCGAACCGTTCGCGCGGCAGGGCACCGAAACCGCGGGTGCGGTCCGAGGTGGCCGGATCGGCAGGCGCGACCAGCAGCGCGGCGCGCACCCGCAGCCCGGGCCAGCGGGCCAGCAGATGCGCGATGGTCACCGCGCCAAGCGAATGGCCGACCAGGATGCTGTCGGGATGGGCCATGATGTGGACGGCCAGCGTGGCCTCCCAGACCTCGCGGACGGGACGGCCCGTGTCACCCATGTCCAGCAGCATCGCGTTGGGATCGGTGCGCGCCCACCAGTCCTGCCAGTGCGGCGCAGGAGAGCCGTCGAGGCCGGGGACGATCAGGGTCTTGGTCATCGGATGTCTCCTCTTATCTCGCATAAGACTACAAGGATGGTCGTGTATTGCGATTCCAAAGATCACCCCGAAAAGGGAACAGGGTTCTATCGGTCGCGGGTGTTGACGGGATAGGCGGTGGTGTGGCGCAGCCGTTCCATCGCGAATTGCGATGTGACGTTCTTGATCGCCACGGCGTCGGTCAGCGCCCTGTAGAAGCGGTCATAGGCGGCCATGTCCGGCACCGCCACGCGCAGCAGATAGTCGATGTCGCCGGCCATCCGCCAGGCTTCCATGACCTCGGGCAGGGCGTCGATGGCGCGGGCAAAGGCCGCGCGCCATTCCGTGCCGTGGTCTGGCGCCTCGATGCCGACGAAGACGGTCAGGCCGAATCCCAGCATCGCCGGATCGGCCAGCGCCACGCGCCGGGTCAGCACGCCGTTCGCCTCCAGCTTCTGAATGCGCTTCCAGCAGGGGGTCTGGGACAGGCCCACCCTGTCGGCAATCTGCGCGATGGGCGTGGTGGCGTCTGCCATCAGCAAGGCGACGATCTTGCGGTCGATCAGGTCCAGGGGAGGGATCTGGGTCATCATGCGATTCCTTTCGCCGTCAGCATGCCGCAATAGAATATAAAGTCTAGCGTGATTGTCGTTATTAGCGATGACCGGGTGATCCCGGCGCAGACATGCCGAATAAAAACCACGCCGCCGGGTCGTCTTTTCTTTTCGCAGGGCGCGATCCGCCTTATATCCGGTGGACAGCAACGCAGTCCGGGGCAGGGTCATGATCACGCAAAAGATGAAATACGCGCTGAAGGCCCTGCTGGTTTTGGGCGACGAGGCGCGCAGCCCGCGTCCCGAGCCGCTGACGATCGAAGTCATTGCCAGGCGGTCGGGCACCCCCAAGCGGTTCCTGGAGCAGATCCTGCTGGAGGTGCGCAATGCCGGTGTCGTGGCCTCGATCCGTGGACGGTCGGGGGGGTACACGCTGATCAAGCGCCCCGAGGACGTGTCGATCTCGGAGCTGCTGCGGCTGATCGACGGACCGATCGCGCCCCTGCCGTGCCTGTCGCGGCGTGCCTATCAGCGCTGCGAGGACTGCACCGACGAGGCCAGCTGCCGCCTGCGTCGCGTGTTCTCGGAGGTGTTCTGGTCCTATCTCATCCTGATTGAATCCCTCAGCCTGGCTGACATGCTGGGCACGCCCGACGTGGCGCAGGCGGTGCTGCAGGACAGCGCGACCGCCTGAGCCGACCGCGATCGGGCAATTCCGGAGAATAATCATCTCTTTTCACGACCGAAATAGGCGTGATTCTTCCTTTGCTAAACACGAGTATCCCTGTCGTTATTAAGGTATCGCAGCGCCGCACGTGGCCCGAACCGAAAGGGATGACCCGATGACCTCGACCCACCCCCTGACCCATGGCCGCCCGGCGCTGTGCGCCGTGACGCTGATCGACCGCCGCACCGGCCGCCCGCACCGCGTGAACGGCGCGGCCCTGGTCGCGCTGAGCCGCGACCCCCACGGCGCCGCGGCCGAACTGCTGGCCGGTCGCGACGCCCGCCTGTGGGATGCCCGCATCCAGCCGCTGCCCGCCAGCGCCCGCTGACCCGGACAGGCCGGCCCATGACCCCGATCGCATCCAGCACCCCCGCGCAGACCGCCGGCCCGGACGCGGCCACGGCCCCCCAGACCCGGCGCACCGCGCCGGGCTGGTGGCCGACCGGCCGTCTGACGCCCACCGGCATCTGACCTTTGCACATCACGAGGACCTTCATGTTTTTGCGCCCCGCCATCCTGTCACTGCTGCTGCTGGCCCCCGCCGCCCATGCGCAGGATCTGCTGAACGTCAGCTATGACCCCACGCGCGAGCTCTATCGCGACGTCAATCAGGCCTTTGCCGCCCATTGGCAGGCCCAGGGCCATGATGCCCCGACCATCGAGACCAGCCACGGCGGGTCGGGCGCGCAGGCACGATCCGTGATCGACGGCCTGAACGCGCAGGTGGTGACGCTGGCGCTGGCCAGCGACATCGACCAGATCGCCGCCGCCGGAAAGCTGCCGGCCGACTGGCAGTCGCGGCTGCCGCACAATTCCAGCCCCTATACCTCGACCATCGTGTTCCTGGTGCGCGACGGCAATCCCAAGGGCATCCAGGATTGGGGCGACCTGACCGCCGAGGGGGTCGAGGTGATCACACCCAACCCCAAGACGTCGGGCGGGGCGCGCTGGAACTATCTGGCGGCCTGGGCATGGGCCCAGAAGAACGGCCGCGATCCGGCCGCGTTCGTGGGCCAGATCTTTGCCAACGTGCCCGTCCTTGACACCGGCGCGCGCGGCTCGACCACGACCTTTGCACAGCGCGGCATCGGCGACGTGCTGCTGGCTTGGGAGAACGAGGCCTATTTGGCGCTGGCCGAACTGGGCGAGGATCAGTTCGACATCGTCGTGCCCAGCCTGTCGATCCTGGCCGAACCGCCGGTGGCCTTGGTCGATGGCAACATCGCGGACGACGCGCAGCGTGACCTGGCCAGCGCCTATCTGGACTACCTCTATACCCCTGAAGGGCAGGCCTTGGCCTTCAAGCACTATTACCGCGCGTGGGACGCCAGCGCCGCCGACCCCGCGGATGTCGCCCGCTTCCCCAAGCTGGAGCTGGTCACCATCGACGACTTGGGCGGTTGGGCCAAGCTGCAGCCCCAGCATTTCGGCGATGGCGGCATCTTCGACCAGATCTATGTGGCGAAATGAGCGGTCGACCCCTCATCAGCCGCACGGCGATGCCCGGTCTCGGCCTGTCGGCCGGGATCACCCTGTTCATGCTGACGCTGGTGGTGTTCCTGCCCATCGGCGCGCTGCTGTGGCAGGGCGCGGCCTTCGGCCCGGCGGCCGTGTGGGACACGATCAACCGCGAGCGGGTCTGGGCGGCGCTGTGGCTGTCCTTCCGGCTGTCCTTCTTGGCGGCCTGCTTCAACCTGATCTTCGGGGTAATCCTGGCCTGGGTTCTGGTCCGCTACCGCTTTCCGGGCCGGCGCATCGTCGATGCGGCGGTGGATCTGCCCTTCGCACTGCCCACCGCGGTGGCGGGCATCGCGTTGACCGCGCTTTACGCGCCGAACGGAGTGCTTGGCAGCATGGCCGGTGATCTGGGCTGGCGCATCGCCTATACGCAATGGGGGATCTGGCTGGCTTTGGTCTTCGTGGGCTTGCCCTTCGTGACCCGCACCGTCCAGCCGGTGATCGAGGAGATCGAGACCGAGGTCGAGGAGGCCTCCGCCACGCTCGGCGCGTCGCGCTGGCACACCCTGCGCCATGTGATCGCGCCGATGCTGATGCCCGCGGCGCTGACCGGCTTCGCGCTGTCGCTGGCCCGCGCGGTCGGCGAATACGGATCGGTCATCTTCATCGCGGGCAACATCCCGCTGCGCACCGAGATCGCCCCCCTGCTGATCGTGATCCAGCTGGAGGAGTACAATTACGGTGCCGCCGCCGCCATCGGCCTGGCGATGCTGTGCATCAGCTTTTCCATGCTGCTGGCGATCAACCTCATCCAGATCTGGTCACGCCGGAGGATCGGTCATGTCTGACGCCACCCACCCCTTCCGCCGCGCGACCGAGGAATCACCCGCCGCCCGGTGGGCACTGATCGCCGTCGCCGTGGGGGGCCTGGCCCTGCTTGTCGGCGCCCCGCTGGTCATCGTCTTTGCCGAGGCCCTGTCGCGGGGTTGGGCCGCCGCGGTCGCAAGCCTGGCCAGCCGCGACGCGCAATCCGCGATCCGCCTGACGCTGCTGATCACCGCCATCGCCGTGCCGCTGAACGCGGTCTTCGGCATCGCGGCCGCCTGGTTCGTCACCAAGTTCGACTTTCGCGGCAAGGCCTTCCTGATCACGCTGATCGACCTGCCGTTCAGCATCAGCCCGGTCGTGGCCGGCCTGTGCATCGTGCTGCTGTTCGGCGCCAATTCCGCGCTTGGCGGCTGGCTGGTGGCCAGCGGCTATCCGATCGTGTTCGCGGTGCCGGGCATCGTGCTGGCCACGGTCTTCGTGACCTTTCCCTTCGTCGCGCGCGAACTGATCCCCGTGATGATCGAGCAGGGCCGCGCCGAGGAGGAGGCCGCGCTGACGCTTGGCGCATCGGGCTGGCGGGTGTTCCGCACGGTGACGCTGCCCAACATCCGGTGGGCGCTGCTGTACGGCACGCTTTTGTGCACCGCCCGCGCGATGGGCGAATTCGGTGCGGTCGCGGTCGTGTCGGGCAAGATCCGCGGCCAGACCGCGACCATGCCGATCACCATCGAGATGTTCTACAACGAATACCTGTCGGTTGCGGCGTTTTCCATGGCGGCGCTGCTGACGGGGTTCGCGCTGCTGACGCTGATGCTCAAGACCGCGCTGGAACTGCGCCATGCCGACGCGTTGTCGGCCACCCGCCGCCATTAGGGAAGGACAACCCATGCATATCCAGATCGACGAGATCGCCAAGGAATTCGGGACCACCACCGCGTTGCATCCGGTGTCGCTGTCCATCCCCTCGGGCGCGCTGGTGGCGCTTCTGGGGCCGTCGGGTTCGGGCAAGACGACGCTCTTGCGCATCCTGGGCGGGCTGGAGTTCCCGACCTCGGGGCGGGTGCTGTTCAACGGCCAGGACGCCACCGGCATGACCGTCCAGGACCGGCGCGCGGGCTTCGTGTTCCAGTCCTATGCCCTGTTCCGGCACATGACCGTCTTCGAGAACATCGCCTATGGCCTGCGCGCCCGGCCCCGCGCCAGCCGCCCCCCCAAGGCCGAGATCGAGCGGCGGGTGCTGAAGCTGCTGGACCTGATCCAGCTGCCCCAGATCGCCGACCGCTATCCGACCCAGCTGTCGGGCGGGCAGCGCCAGCGCGTGGCCCTGGCTCGCGCCCTGGCGATCGAGCCGCGCATGCTGCTTCTGGACGAGCCGTTCGGCGCGCTGGACGCCAAGGTCCGCAAGGAGCTGCGCCAGGGTCTGCGCGACATCCATGACGAGACCGGGCTGACCACCGTCTTCGTCACGCATGACCAGGACGAGGCGATGGCGCTGGCCGATCTGGTCGTCGTCATGTCCATGGGCCGGATCGAGCAGATCGGAAAGCCCCAGGACATCCGCACCCGCCCTGCCACCGCCTTCGTGCGCGAATTCGTCGGCGCGTGACGGGCGCCCGCCGCGGGTCATGTCCTGTCGGCGGCGGGTGGTCAGGTGTCGCGAATGCCGCTGCCGCCTCTTGCGAAATGCGGCCAACTCTGCTTGCAGTTGCGCAGACCAAATGCGGTTCGCGATGCTGCGATGACGGACAGGACACAGAGGCTGCGATGACCGGGACGACCCTGCGTGGCAACGTCTATGCGAACGCCATCGAGGCGCTGACAGAGCTTGCGGCGCGCAACGGCGCGGTCCCGTCGATCCAGGAGATCGCCGACCACATGGGCGTGTGCCGGGACCGGATCGACCAGCTGTTTCCCAGCATCCAGCATCTGCTGGTCGCGATGGCCGAAAGCGCGATGATGGTGCTGAACCAGACGCTGATCGACTGTGTCGCGGCCGCCCGCCGCGACGATCCGGTCGCGCAGTTCCTGGCCATCGCGAACGGCTATGTCGAATGGGCGCATCGCCATCCCCGCGAGTTCCGGATCGTCGGGTCGATGCCCGCCGGCAATTTCGAAGGCAACGAACGCCTGATGCGATATGAGGCGTCGATCCACGAATTGATGATCAGGCTGCTGCAGCGGGCGCAGGCATCCGGCCTGATCGCGCGGGACCAGGACCTGGTGACCTTCGTTTCTGTCGCGCACACCTTTGCCTATGGGGTGGCCAGCAAGATGCTGTTGGGCGATCTGGCCCGCTGGAACCCCGGATCGTCCGACATCGAGGCCGCGCGCACCAACATGCGCGTCTTTATCCTGCACCTGCTGCGCCCGTCGGGTCACGCGGTCGCGTGACTAGGCGTGCAGGCGGCGCGCCGTCACGGGGCAGGGCCGACCGTCGAAGAAGGTGTCCAGAATCGTCGTGAAGACCGCGGGGCCATCGACGGCGAACAGCGTGGCCGACGACCGCAGCTTGCCCGCGTCTATGGTGCCAAAGATCGCCTCGGCCGACCGGTCGTCATGGTTCAGAACGGCCTGCGCGCAGGCGATCAGGCGCGGACCAAGCAGCGGGTGCGCCAGGTACCGCCGTGCCTCGTCGCGGTCCGCTATGCCGTACAGGTGGGACATCGCCGACTGTCCCAATCCGCGCAGCTGCGGAAAGATGAACCACATCCAGTGGCTTTCCTTGCGGCCCCGCTCCAGTTCGGACAGCGCGACGGCATAGACGCGGTCCTGCGCGGCGACGAACCGATCGAGGCTTTCGGGGTCCTGTGCGGGCGAATGACGGGTCATGGGGGTGCTGCCTTTGGGTTTCGGACGGGACATCAGGACAACGCCCCGACCGGCCTGCCGGGTTCACCTAGCCGGGCAGATGTCCGACGGGCATCGGCCCAAGGCGAACCGATCCGTTCCCCCCACGTTGGACCCTGCAACGTGATGACGGAGGGGATCGGATGGATTGGGGCGCAATGTTCTTTCAGGGCTGGGAAGGCATCGTGCGCACGCTGCTTGTCGGCACCTTGGCCTATGTCGTGCTGGTGGCTTTTCTGCGCATCGCCGGCAACCGCAGCCTTGCCAAGCTGAACGCCTTTGACTTCGTGGTGACGGTCGCTCTGGGCTCGATCCTGGCCAGCATCCTGCTGCAGGAATCCATCGCGCTGGCCGAAGGGGCCACGGCGATCGGCCTTCTTCTGCTGCTGCAGTTCATCGTCACCTATGGGTCGGTCCATTCCGCCACCTTCGCCCGGCTGATCCGATCCGAGCCGAGCCTGCTGGCCCGCGACGGCCGGTTCTGCAGCGCCACGATGACCCAGCAGCGGCTGACCGAGGACGAGATCATGGGCGTCGTCCGGTCGGCCGGGGCGCGCGACATCGCCGAGGTCCGCTTCGTCATCCTGGAGGCCGACGGCACCATCAGCGTGTCGCTGCAGCCGTGAGGGCGACCGGCGCGGGGCGCGATCGGAACCTTGCAATGCGCGCCTTTCCGCCCGAAGCATAAGCGATGAGAGAGCTTACCCTGCGCCAGGTCGAGGTCGTGCGCGCCGTCATGATCGCCGGCACGATCCAGGGCGCCGCCGATCTGTTGAACGTGTCCGCACCCGGGATCAGCCGGCTGATCAAGCATACCGAAAGCGGCCTTGGCATCCGGCTGTTCGAACGCAAGGCCGGGATCTTCGTCCCCGCGACCGAGGCGCATGCGATCTTTGCCATGCTGGAGCAGGTCCACCGGCAGATGGACAACCTGAACGTCGCGGTCAGCGCGCTTCAGAAGGGGCATCAGTTCACGCTGTCCTTCGCATCCGCGCCCTCGATCGCGCAATTCATCGCGGCGCGGGTCATCCGCGGGCTGCGACAGCGGTTCCCCGATCTGGACATCGACCTGGACATCCTCAAGATCGAGGAGACGCTGGACTATCTGCTGCTGGAAAAGGGCGAGGTGGTGATCATGTCGTCGCACCTGGACAACCCCGGCATCCAGTGCACCCCCATCGGCGAGGGCCGGATCGTGGCCATCATGCCCGAAGGGCACGTGCTGGCGCGGAAGCTGGCCGTGTCGATCCACGATCTGGTCCAGTATCCGTTCATCGGCGTCGATCCGTCCGACCCCTATGGCAAGACCCTGGCGCGGCCCTTCGACGATGCCGGCCTGACCCCGCGTCACGCGATGCGCGGGCGGTTCGCCCAGACCATCGTCAGCCTGGTGCGCCACGGCCTGGGCGTCGCGGTCATCGACGAATTCTCGGTGGCCGAGGTGTACATGGCCGGGCTGGTCCGCCGGCCGCTTGTCGAGCCCGCGACGATCACCGCCTGGTCGGTGCAGAAACGGGGGCGCCAGCTGTCCAGCTTTGCCGAACAGACCGTGACCCTGTTCCGCCGCGAACTGGGCCGGGCGCGGGCACGCGAGAGGTGGGACCAGCCCGCCGATTAACGTCAGGTTACGTTCCGCGTTCAATCGGTATTTGCGGTTAGCCCTGCGATCTGAGATGCATGGGCGACGGCCCAGGAGGATGGGCGCTGATCTGAGGGAGGAACGATGCGACATTTTGTTTACGGCGCGGCCGTGGTGCTGGGTCTGGCGATGCCTGCGATGGCCGAATACCCCGAACGCGACATCCAGGGCATCATCCAGTGGGGTGCCGGCGGGTCGACCGACACGGTCAGCCGTTCGGTGACGCCGCATGCCGAGGAGATCCTGGGCGCCAAGGTGATCCTGCAGAACGTGACCGGCGGGGTCGGGGCCATCGGCCTGAACCAGGCCGACCGCGCAGATGCCGACGGCTATACCCTGCTGTTCGGGGCCGAGAACCCGCTGCTCTACAAGGTCATGGGCCTGGGAGAGAAGGACTATTCGGACTTCGTGCCGATCAACGTCATCGCGCGCGGCATCCCCATCCTGGTCGCCCAGCCCGATGCGCCCTTCGACACCTTCCCCGAGATGATCGCCTATATCAACGAGAACCCGGGAGAGGTCCGTTTCGGTTCGACCGGGCCGGGCGGCCTGCCGTCTGTGGTCACGGCGATGATCAACGACAAGACCCCGATCGAGGTGACCGCCGTGCCCTATGACGGCGACGGCCCGGCGCTGACCGCGCTGCAGGGCGGGGCGATCGACGTGATGCCCGCCGTGCTGGGCGCCGCGCTGGAGCCGGTGCGGGCCGGCAACCTCAAGGCCATCGCGATCTTCGACACCGAGGGCGTGTCGCAGCTGCCCGACGTCCCGGCGATCACCGACACGAACCCGGAATTCGCCGACCTGCTGCCCTGGGGTCCGTTCTTCGGCATCTTCGTCAAGGCGGGCACCCCCGAAGACATCGTGGCCAAGCTGACCGACGCCTATGGCCAGGCCACGCAGAACGCCGACTTCCTGTCGATGATGGAGGGACGCGGCTTCCGCATGCTGTCGCTGACCGGCGCCGAAGCCCAGGAGTTCCTGGACGGCTGGCAGAGCCAGACCGCCTGGATCCTGTACGACGCCGAGATCGCCAAGAACTCGCCCGAGGATTTCGGCATCAGCCGTCCCTGATCCGTCCCGATCATCGCCGCCCCGTCCGACCGGGGCGGCATCCCAAGGTCCGCGCAAGTCACAGGTCCGACGGAGGGACCCATCCATGGAACCGACCCCCAAACGTCGTCCGGGCGAACTTGTCTTCAACATCGCCGTCATGCTGGCCAGCTTCGGCCTGCTCTATTCCGCCTACGGCATCTCGGGCTTCGAGGCGCTTTCGGCCCCCGGCGCGGTGCCGATGGCCACCACCGCGATCATGGCGGTCTGCGCGATCATCATCCTGGTCCAGACGCTGCGCAAGGGCACGGGCGGCGGGCAGACCATGGCCGCCGACATCCTGCCGCTGATCGTGATCGTGACCATCGCGATGATCGCCGCTTATGCGGTGCTGCTGCGGCCGCTTGGCTTCCTGCCGACCTCGGTGCTGTTCCTGCTGGTGATGATCCGCTTTCTGTCGCGGCGCGGATGGGGCTTCTGCCTGGCCGTGTCGGTGGGCACCATCTTCGTGATCTGGATCATCTTCCGCCTGATCTTCGCCGTCCTGATGCCCCAGGGCATCATCCCCGAGGGACGCATCGTCTCTGCCATCACGTCGCTGTTCTGAGGGCGCATCATGGACATCCTGTCGAACCTGCTGATCCCGATCGTCAATCTTGACCTGCTGATGCTGATCGCCGTGGGGACCTTCGCGGGCATCTATGTCGGCGCGATCCCCGGCCTGTCGGTGACGATGGCCGTGTCGATCCTGATCTCGTTCACCTTCTCATGGGAGGTCTATCCGGCGCTGGCGCTGATGATCGGCATCTACATGGGCGGCGTCTATGGCGGGTCGCGCACCGCGATCCTGCTGAACATCCCCGGCGCACCATCGGCCATCGCCACCGCCCTGGACGGATTTCCCATGGCCCAGCAGGGCCGCGCCGGAGAGGCGATCGGCATCGTGACCGTGGTCTCGTTCATCGGCGGCTTCATCGGCATCTTCGCCCTGGGCGCCTTTGCCCCGCTGCTGTCGGATTTCGCCATCGGGTTCCAGCCGCGCGACTTCATGCTGCTGGCGATCATGGGCATCCTGCTGGTCGGATCGCTGTCGGGCGACAGCCTGGTCAAGGGCATCTTTGCGGGCGCCCTGGGCATCGGCGTGGGCGCGGTGGGCATGGACCCGCTGACCATCCAGGACCGGTTCGTCTTCGGCATCTCCGAACTGCGGGGCGGGATCTCGTTCGTGGCGGTGATGATCGGCCTTTTCGGCGTGTCCGAGGCGTTGATCCAGCTGCACAGCATCCACACCCCGGCCGTGCGTCAGAAGATCACCGGCATCATCCCCAGCTGGTCCAAGGTGCGTCGGCACCTGCCGCTTGGCCTGCAGACCTCGACCATCGGCACGGTCGTGGGGGCCCTGCCGGGCACCGGCGGCGACATCGCCGCGCTGATGGCCTATGACCACGCCAAGCGCGTCACCCGCAACCCCGAGACCTCCTTCGGCAAGGGCGCCATCGAAGGGCTGGTCGCCCCCGAGACCGCCAACAACGCCGCCGTGGGCGGGGCGTTCATCCCCATGCTGACGCTTGGCATCCCGGGCGACGCGGTCACTGCGATCATGATCGGCGCGCTGTTCATCCACGGCCTGAACCCCGGCCCGATGCTGATGATCGAACAGCCCGACATGTTCTGGTTCATCGTCAGCTCGCTGGCGCTGGCCAACGTGTTCATGCTGATCTTCGGTCTGACCGGGATCCGCCTGTTCGTGCGCATCGTCGAACTGCCGCGCACGGTCCTGCTGCCGGTCATCATGGTGCTGTCGATCGTCGGCGCCTATGCGGTCAACAACAGCCTGACGGATGTCTACTGGATGCTGGGCTTTGGCGTGCTGGGCTATTTCATGCGCCTCTACGGCTATCCGCTGGCGCCCATCATCCTGGGGGTGATCCTGTCGCGGCTTCTGGACGACAACTGGCGCCGGGCCATCATCAGCGAGCGCGAGGATTTCGGCGCGATGATGATGGGCATCTTCACCAGCCCGCTGTCGCTGTGCCTGTTCCTTGCGGTCGTGATGATCCTTGTCACCAACACGCCGTGGTGGGCCCGGCGGCGCGCCCGCAAGGCCTGAGCAATGAAAGACCTGACCATGACCGACACGATCCTGCTGGGCCTGATCGGCGACAACATCGCGGCCTCGCAGTCGCCCCGCCTGCACCGTCTGGCAGGCCTGCAGAACGGGCGCCGGGTGCGCTATGAAAGCCTGATCCCCGCGGTCGAGGGGCTGGACTTCGACGCCCTGTTCGCCCGCTGCGCGGCGGGGGGCTATCGCGGCATCAACGTCACTTATCCCTACAAGGAGGTCGTGGCGGGCCGGCTGCGCATCGACGATCCGCTGGTCAGGGCGATCGAGGCCTGCAACACGGTGCTGTTCGACCCGGAGGGGCCGCGCGGCTTCAACACCGACTATTCCGGCTTTGTCGCGGCCTATCGGCGCGTGCGGGGCGAACGGGCGCCGGGGGCCGTGCTGATGATCGGCGCGGGCGGTGTGGGGCGCGCGGTGGCCTTCGGCCTGATCGCCTTGGGCGCAACCGAGATCCGGCTGGCCGATCGCGACGCGGCCAAGGCCGACGGCCTGGCCGATGCGCTGCGCCGCGCCGCGCCGGGGCTGGTCGTGCGGACCGGCACCGATGCGGCGGCGCTGGCGCCCGGCGCGCAGGGGCTGATCAACTGCACCCCCGTCGGCATGGTCGGCTATGGCGGCACGCCCTTGCCCGCCGATCTGATGATGGGGGCGGAGTGGGTCTTCGACGCGGTCTATACCCCGGTCGACACGCCGTTCCTGCGCGATGCGGGGGCGGCGGGTCTGGACGTCATCTCGGGATACGAGCTGTTCGTGGGGCAGGGCGTGGATGCCTGGGCCATCTTCACCGGCCTGCCCTTGGACGAGGCGCGCCTGCGCGACGATCTGGCGGCCGGGCGGGACGCGCGATGAAGACCTCGATCGCCACCGTGTCGCTGTCGGGCAGCCTGACCGCCAAGCTGGCCGCCATCGCCGAGGCCGGGTTCGACGGCATCGAGATCTTCGAGCAGGATTTCCTGGCCTCGGACTTCACCCCGGCCGAGGTCGGGCGCATGGTCCGCGACCACGGGCTGGAGATCACGCTGTTCCAGCCTTTCCGCGACTTCGAGGGCCTGCCCGAACCGCATCGCAGCCGCGCACTGGCCCGGGCCGAACGCAAGTTCGACTTGATGAACCAGCTGGGCACCGACCTGATGCTGGTCTGTTCGACCGTCCATCCGGCGGCCATCGGCGGCATCGACCGCATGGCGCGCGATTTCCGCGACCTGGGCGATCTGGCGGCCCGCCACGGCATCCGCGTGGGCTTCGAGGCGCTGTGCTGGGGCCGCTTCGTGAACGACCACCGCGACGCCTGGGAGGTGGTGCGCCGCGCCGACCACCCGAATGTCGGCCTGATTCTGGACAGTTTCCACACGCTGGCGCGCCGGATCGACCCGGCCTCCATCCGGGCCATTCCGGGCGACCGGATCTTCTTTGTGCAGCTGGCCGATGCGCCGGCCATCGACATGGACCTGCTGTACTGGTCGCGGCATTATCGCAACATGCCGGGCGAGGGTGATCTGGACGTGACCAGCTTCATGCAGGCGGTCGCGGCGACGGGCTATGCCGGACCGCTGAGCCTTGAGATCTTCAACGACCAGTTCCGGTCGGGCCTGCCGCGCATGGTGGCCAAGGACGGGCATCGCAGCCTGATCGCGCTGATGGATCAGGTGCGGCGTGTCGAACCGGCCGCCGCCCCCGACCTGCCGCGCTTTCCCGCCCCGGCCCCGGTCGAGCGGATCGAATACATCGAATTCGCCACCAGCGCGGCCGAGGCCCCCACGCTGGAGACGCTGCTGTCCAGCCTTGGCTTTGCGGCAGGGGGGCGGCATGTCTCCAAGCCCGTGACGGTCTGGCGTCAGGGCGGCGTGAACGTTCTGGTCAATTCCGACCCCTCGGGCTTTGCCCACAGCGCGTACGTGACCCACGGGACGACCGTGTCGGAAATCGCGCTGATGGTCCCCGATGCCCGCGCCGCGTATCAGCGCGCGACCGCGCTTCTGGCGCGGCCGCTGGTCCAGGAGACGCCGCCGGGACAGCTGGCGATTCCCGCGATCCGGGGCGTCAGCGGCAACGTGATCCGCCTGCTGGATGCCACGTCGGACTTGGCAGGCATCTGGCAGGTCGATTTCCGCGCGACGCCCGCGCAGGCCGGGGCCGGGATCACCGGGATCGACCACATCGGCCAGACCATGGCCTATGACGAGATGCTCAGCTGGTCGCTGTTCTACACGTCGATCTTCGACGCGCAGAAGGCGCCCATGGTCGATGTCGTGGACCCCGACGGGCTGGTGCGCAGCCGGGCGGTCCGGTCGGGCGGGCTGCGGGTGACGCTGAACGGGGCCGATGCGCGCCATACCCTGGCCGGCCGGTTCATCGAGGACAGCTTCGGCGCCTCGGTCCAGCATGTGGCCTTTGCCAGCGACGACCTGTTCGCCACCGCCGCCGCCTTGGCGGAACGCGGTTTCGCCACGCTGCGGATCGGCGCCAACTACTATGACGACATCCAGGCGCGGTTCGGGCTTGATCAGGGCTTCGTCGACAGGATGCAGGCGGCATCGATCATGTATGACGAGGATGAGGGCGGACAGTTCTTCCAGCTGTACAGCGAACCGCGCGCCGACGGCTTCTTCCTTGAGATCGTCCAGCGACAGGGCAACTATGCGGGCTATGGCGCGCCCAATGCCCCGTTCCGCATCGCCGCGCAGAAACGCGCCGCCCGTCCCGCCGGAATGCCGCGCCACTAGCGTCGCGGCGGCCGCGGCTCACAGGCGTCAGCGCAGCGCGACGTTGCGCAGCAACTGGATCTGCGTGACCGTCTCGACCACCCGATAGGTGGTCGCGCGGTTGCGATGCAGCACCGTCAGCGAGGTCAGGCCACCCACCGTTTCGTGCGTTTCAAAGTCCGTGTCGCGGTCAAAATCGATGGCCCGCGGTTGCAGCGTGTCGGGGTCGGTCAGGATCATTCGGGGCATGGCATGTCCGTCTTCGCAAAGGCTGGGCACTGTCGGTCGGCGCAGGTAAACTGCATCGTTCATCCTTTGGTTGCATCGTGCCAGCCCAGATCAGCCGATTTTCGCCGCTGCCCGATCCTTGGACAGATCAATAGGTGACCGTGACCACGACGGTATCGGAATAGGCACCGGGCGGGGGCGTCGGCTGCGGGGGCACGCGGCCATGGACCGTCACGGCGCGCGAGACCCCGGTGCCCGCATCCGTCGTGGCCAGGCCGTCCGCGATCAGCCCCCATGGCTGCGTCCGGGCCGCATCGCGATACAGTTGATAGCCCACGCGATGTCCCGCCAGATCGCGCATCTGCCGGCCGCCGATCCCCGCCGCCTGCAACCCGTGACCCAGCCCCAGGCTGTAGCTGGTTCCCGCGGTGCAGGTCACGCGCACCTGGCTGGTCGCATCGACCGGCCGGTCCAGCAGGCCATGCTGACCAAAGTCCAGATCGTCGGCGACGACGCGGCAGTTCGGGCGGACCTGGGCCTGCACGGCAAAGGTGAAGCCCGTCACGCGCGTGTCGCATCCCAGAACCGGCCTGCACGTCTCGGTCGTGGCGCGGACATCCAGCGGCTGACGCGAAAAGGTCGCGCTGTAGGCACCCGGCACGGCCGCGTTCTGCGCGCCGGGGACGCGGGCATAGACCGGCACGTTCATGCCCGTCGTCGTCAGCAGCGACAGGACCGAGCTGCCCGTCAGGACCACGGGCTGCCCGCCATGCGTTCCCTGACTTCCTCCGAAGATCGTCGTGTGGGTCGGGTTCTGGTACAGGTCATAGGCCAGGCTGCTGCCCGACGGCCCCCCAAGGCGGCGCAGGCTGCCGAACAGGCCAGCCGAACCGCCGCCCAATTCGATCGTCACCGTGATCGAGGTCAGCAGCCCCAGGAAGGTCGAGCAGTTGACCGCGATGTTGCCCGTGGCGGTGGTCGGGCTGCTGCCCAGGACATCGACGGGCCCCAGCACGATGTTGCTGGCCGAGAAGGTGCAGCTTTGCGCCCGGGCCGGAGCGGCCAACCCAAGGGCCAGCAGGCCTGCGATCAGGAACAGCAGGATGGCACGCGGGAAGGGGGCAGGGGTCATAGGCAGGGCACCTTCTGCAGATGGGTCAGCACACCGGGTTCGTCGACATAGGCGACCTCGGCGCGGCAGCGCCGCCCGTCGGGATAGGACACCGCGATCACGTTGGTCTCCTGCATGCCGGACAGGAACGTCTCTCCATCAAATCCGACCAGGTTGTCGCCGCCATCATCGTTCAGCACCACCCGTCCCCCGACCTCCAGCGGCTGGCCCTGGCCGTCGACCAGCCCGATCAGCGCCTCGCGCGTGCTGGTCTGCACGCCGAAGGTGACCGTCGCCCCCGACCGGTGGGCCGGGCGGACGACCCGCTGCGTGGCATCGGCGGCCGCATCCAGCGGCAGCCCAAGCGGGTCGATGGAGATCGCGTTGCCCTCGTAGGCGCGCAGGTCGGGAACCAGGATGCGGCCCGACCGCCCGGTGCGGCCGACGGTGCGATTTTCGGCGCTGACCTCGACCCCGGGGGCGCCGGCATCGACGACGGCAAAGGCGTCCTGGACCGGGCGCGATAGGAAGACGCCGCCGCCCGACGCGACGATCGCTCCGTCGACCCGCAGGCCCACGGCCTGGGCGCCCGACTGGCTGCGCGCCGCGACCTCGACCCGACCCAGCTGGTTCTCGTATCCCGCATTGGCCCGGATCGAGCGCCCGTCCCCCTGGTCCGCCTGCACCCGCCAGTTCCAGCGCGGGATGTCGCCCGCGCTTTGGCCGCTGATCTGCGCATAGTGACGCCATCCGACCTGGCGGCGTTCGGACTGCATCCCGGCATAATGCCGGGTTCCCAGGGGGATCTGCAGCTGGACCCCCGCGGTCGTGTCGCGCCGCGATCCGCGCAGCGATGTCGCGCTCAGCGTCACGCTGCTGTCGCCCCACAGCCTCCGGCTGAAGGACAGGCCCAGGGCGGTTTCACGGGCGACCGGGCCGGGCGCACGGATGTCGGAAAGAAACAGGCTGGCGCCGCTGCCGATCCGGCTGTCCAGCGGCATCGACAGGCTGACCTGGGCGAACTGGTGGGGAAAGTCGTATCGGTCGGTGCGCGCGCCCCGCGGGGTGGCCGACACGGCGGCGACGTCATCGAACCGCCCCTGGGTCCGCATCAGGCGGCCTGACAGGGCGGCGGACCCGATCGACAGGCTGGACGACAGATCCAGCAGCGCGCCGCGGCCCCTGTCGGACCGGCTGCCGGCCAGGCCAAGGCTGGCCGTGCCCAGATGGCCGATCCGGACCACCGCCCCCGCCCCCGCCACCTGCAGGCCGCGCCCCCCTTCGGCATGGGCCGACAGGGTCAGCGCGTCGGTCACGCCATAGCGCAGCGTGCCCACGCCGAAGATGTCGTCGCCATAGCGATCGCCTGGCGTGCCGATGCCCAGCCTGGGCCGCCCCACGGACAGCGCGAAATCGGCAAGCCCCGGTTTCAGCAGCAGGTCCGACATCAGGAAGGGCAGATCGACCTGCGTCTCGCGGCCCGTCACGTCGCGCACGACGACGCGCGCCACCCCCGACCCCCCGGTCAAGGGCAGGTCGCGGATGCTGAACGGGCCGGCGTGCACCTCGGCGGAATAGGCCCGGATCGAATCCGAGAAGACCTCGACCGTCGAGGGCAGGGCGGCACTGCCCTCGAACCCGGCCAGCGGGATCGTGACCAGATCGGGCTGCAGGCCGAAATTGCGCTCGACCATGGCGCCGCCCATGCGGACCGGCCTGGCCCAGGAGGGACCGCGTGACGCGATGTCCCCGACCTGGACCTGCATCGCGCGCCCGGGGAACGAACTGCGCCAGCTGGTCTCCAGCCGTCGGTACCGATGCGATCCGTCCCCGTCCGGCGCGACGACGAATGCGTGGTTCAGCACCCCCAGGGGCATGAACAGCCGCCCGTCGACGCTGCCCGAGACCAGCTGGCCGCCGGCCCCCGCATCGCCGCGCCAGGTCTCGACGTTCAGCCCATAGTTCAGCACCACGCCATAGCCCTGATCGACCGCGGGTCCGGCATCGTTGCCGGGCGGGGTGTCCTCTGCCAGGGTACCGGCGTCAAGTTCGTGGGGCGCTGCGATGTCGGGCGGGACGATGAAGCGGATCGTCTGGTCGGGCGCGACCAGGCGCCAGCCAAGGCCGGGGATCTGGTCCAGCCTGACCTCTCCGGTCACGGCATCACCGGCCAGGATGCCGCTGGTGCGCAGGTCCTCGGCATCCGCGCTGAGGACGCCGTCGCCCACGTCGGTGAAGCGGGCGATCAGGTTCCTGGGCTGGCCGTTCACGAACACGTCCAGGTACAGGTCCTGCCCCGCCTCGGGTGGCGGGATGTCCTGGGCCCCCGCCGGTCCGCAGCACAGCGACGCAAGAACGGTCATGACCAGCCACCCTCGGCCGATGCGCTCAGCGCATGGGGACATCGACGTCCAGCGCCCCCAGGTTGGTCGCGGCCGACAGCCGCGCCGAACCGCCCAGATGCCCCGCCGGCGCGATCGGCCATTCCATCGACGATCCGCCCAGCACGTATCCCAGCAGGCCGGGATGGCGCACCGTGGCGCCGTTCGGCGCGCTCAGCGTGACGTCGGCGATGCGCAGGCGGCTGTCCCCGGTGTTCTGGGCCACCAGATGTGTCGCGCCCCCCGATCGGCGCAGCGACCAGCGGACATCGGCGGACCGCACCCCGGCATCGGCGAAGAACACCGGGATGCGCAGTTCGGTGGCAAAGGCCACGGCGCCCGCCTGTCTGCGCGACTGGTCCGGGATCTCGTTCAGGACGACGCGATAGGCCTCCTCTCCGCTGACCGGGGTGCGCGCGACACGGACGACGCGGATCGTCTGCGTCGCGCCGGGTGCAAGCTGGATCGCGGGCGGGCTGACCACGACATCCGCGCTGCGTTCCAGGCTGTCTTGGGCGCCGGGCTGCAGCCAGCGGAAGACGCGCGACTGGACGGTGATCGGCCGGCTGCCGTCGTTGCGCAGGGTCAGGGTGGTCGCCGCCCCGGGCGCCGGAACCTCCAGCAGCACCGGAGAGACCCTCAACCCCTGCGCCGCGGCTCCGACCGCCAGGCCAAGCGACATCGACACGGCCAGAAGGCCGCCTGCAAGAAATCCACGCATGGTCTGGCCTTTCAGTAGGTGACGGTCACCGTGACGGTATCGGTATAGGTTCCGGGGGCAGGCGTCGCCTGTGCCAGGACCCGGCCGAAGACCGTGAAGGATTGCGCGTCGCCCGTCCCCGTCGCGGGCTGGGTGTCCGCGCCTACGGCATTGCCCCAGTTCGTCACCCGCCCGGCGTCCTGGAACAGGGCATAGGCGATCGTCTCTCCGCCCGACGTCATCTGGCGCACGCTGGTCGTGGCCCCTGCGCCCAGCCCTTCGTTCAGGCCGATGTCATAGGGGGTGGTGTCGGTGCAGGTGACCTCCATCGTGGCCGTGGCATCGACATCCGTGCCAAGCACGCCCTGGGTCCCGAAATCCAGCGTCTCGGTCGAGGTGATCTCGCATTCGGCGACGATGGTGATCCGGACGTCAAAGCTGTCCGTCGTCACCGTCTGCGCCAAGGGCGCCGTCGCCGAAAGGGCGATGACGGCCAAGATCGTCGGAAAAATTTCCTGTGTCATGATGGTTCATATGCTCCAAAATTCGAGAACGCCGATCCGAAGTTTTGCAGACTAAGCAAAAAGCACATCTTAAAGGTGTATTAAGAAGTATTGGGCACAGTGATTTCGTGTCAAACTAAACCTTACAGTGTGTAACCTTGATTTTGCGCAAATTCCCCATATCCGCGGATCGTCCCGCGGACCCATGCCTTACCCCTGGCCGCGGCGGTCATTGTCGTCGCAGTCCGGGTATCGAAAGAATTCGGTCATGACCTTGAACTGGAAAAGTGCGGGTGACCCTGGCGCCGGGTCCGCCGCCGCAGATGGCACCCCGCGACGGCACATGTCCGGAATGGACGTTCCGCCGACCGATTCGGGCCTGATCCGTCTTTACGAAAACGGCGTGCTGCGTCCGACGCGGACGCCAGTCTTCGACCGCGTCGTCGAGCAGGCGCGGCGGATATTCTCCTGCCAGGCCAGCCTGCTGACGATCATCGACGAGGCGAACGACCGCCAGTTCTTCAAGGCCGAGGCGGGCCTGATGCTGACCGCGGACGAGGATCGCGTCACGTCGCTTGCCTATTCCTTCTGTCGGATCGTCGTCGCGAATTCCGCGCCGCTGGTCATCGCGGATGCCCGGATCGACCCGCGGTTCAGCGGGCATCTGGCAATCGGCAGGTTCGGCGTGGTCGCCTATCTGGGCGTGCCGGTCAAGGACGAGACGGGCAGGGCCATCGCCGCCCTCTGCGTGGCCGAAAGCAGGCCGCGGGACTGGACCTCGGCCAATGTCGAGGTGCTGCAGGCTTTCGCGGAAGGTGTCTCGACGCAGATCAAGACGATGGTCCTGTTCGAACGGATGCGGACCGCCATCGGTCAGGAACCGGGCGGCGCCTCGGCCCTGCCACAGCCTGCCAGCGCGGTCCTGACCTATCACCATGCCCCCGATGGGACCGAGACGATCGACGCCGCGACCGCGGAGACGCAGCAGATCTGGGGCATCCCGGCCGCCGAATACATGGCGCGGTTCGGCGATGTCTTCGCCTTCTGCATGGTCGAGGATTATCCGCTGGCCCGCGCATCGTTCGGAAACTCTGCCGCTGGAATGATCCCATGGCACCATCGCTGGCGCATCCGTCTGCCTGACGGTCAGGTCAAGTGGCTGGAGGGGCATGGGCTTCCCGCATCCGGTCGGAACGGCGGGCTGACATGGGACTGCACGATCAACGACGCGACCCGCCTGACATCCTGACGTCCCGCGCGCCGGTCACGCTGCATCGTCGCGGGCCAGCAGATAGCAATCCATGATCCAGCCATGCGCGGCCCGGGCGGCGGCGCGTGCCGCCTCGATCCGCGGTCCGGCCTCGGTCAAGGGGCCCGCCTCCAGCAGCTGTTCGGGCATGCCCAGATAGGCGCCCCACCAGATCCGCAGGCCCTGCGGGGGCAGCGTCGCAAAGGCGCAGGTGCCGTCCAGCATCACCACGACCCGTTCGGCGTCGCCGGGAAAGCCCGCGTCGCGCAGCCGCCGCCCGGTGGTGATCCGCACCTCGGATCCCAGGGCGTTCAGCGGAATGGCATGGGCAGCGCACAGGGCCTGGATCGCGGTGATTCCCGGGATCACCCGTGCGCGCCAGTCCAGACGCGCGGCAATGCGCAGGCTGCTGTCATAGAGCGACGGGTCGCCCCAGACCAGCATCGCCACCGTCCCGCCCTGCGGCAGCGCCGCCGCGACGGCCGCCGCCCAAGCTTGCGCGATGGCATCATGCCATTGGTCGACGGCCTCCAGATAGGGCAGGTTTGCATCGCGCACCGGCAGGTCGATCTGGGCCACGGCGCCGCCGGGGCGGTGGCGGTCCAGCATCGCGCGGCGCAGATGGGCCAGATCCTCCTTCCCGGCGCCCTTGCGGGGGATCAGGACCAGATCGGCCTCCTGCAGGGCGCGGACGCCCTGCAGGGTCAGGTGGTCGGGATGGCCCGTGCCGGCCCCGATCAGCACCAGATCGATCATGCGTAGAGCCGGGGCGTCACCAGCCCGCTGCCGCGCAGGCCGCGCGCCGCCTTGGCGCCCGCCAGCGCGGCCAGATCGACCAGCGGCTCGACCACGATGACCAGCAGATAGGCCGCGCCGAAGGACAGGACCCCCGCCGTCGCACCGGCGCCCTGACCATAGAACGCCCAGAACGCGACCCAGGCCACGATGCCCCCCTGATAGGCCGCCGACAACGCCAGCGCCTGACCATAGCGCAGGTCCACATAGGCGGTGTCCGGCGCAATCACCCGCCGCGCCACCGCCTGCAGCGCGAATAGCGGCACCAGCAGTGTGGTCACGTTCATCCCGTATTGCGGCAGATCGAACGGCGCGAAGAACAGTCCCTGGATCAGCAGGCCCAGGGCCAGCCCGATCGCCGCCGGCGCCGCGCCCAGGATCAGGAACAGCGTCGATCCCAGGATTAGGTGCACCTCGGACACGCCCACGGGCGCGGTGGGCAGGACCTGGAAGAACACGAAGGTCGCGGCCGTCGCCAGCGCCCCGCGCGCCGCCAGCGACGCCCCGCCCTGCGCGCGCAGGGCCTGGGCCGCCAGCCTCAGCGCGTAAAGCCCGGCCGTGGCGGCCGTGGCATAGCCCAGTATCAGCTTGGCGCCGGTGACGACGCCCTCTTCGATATGCATGTCATCCTCCTGTGGCCGTCCACCCGACGGCATGGGGTTGCCTGACATGGCCGGTTTCCTGGCTTGCGGGTCCGGGCGCGGCGTCGGCCTTCCCGGATCGCTCCAGTGGCATGGGTGACGCGCGCTCTCCGCATACAGTCGCGGGGGCGGCCGGGGCTTCGGGTGCCGCGATTGGGTCCACCCTTCCCCGTTCCCGATGAAGCCCGGCGTTTCACGCCTGACGGGCACCATTCAGAGGGTCAGATAGACGGGATCGCAGGGCCTGCGTCAAGTCGCGGCCGGGGCGATCAGGTGAAAGAACGTGCCGGTCACATGCCCGCCCCCGGACATCGTCCGGTGGCTGCCGGTTTCCTCCACCGCGGCGCCGGTCGCGTCGGTCACGCGCGCCAAGGGCGCATCGGGCTGGGACAGGATCGAGGCATAGTGGAATTCATGCCCCCGCAGCGCCGTGCGACCCAGTCCCGGCAGGGCCGTCAGCGGATCGGCGCGGCGGTATCCCAGATGCATGCGGCGCTTGGCATAGCTGGTCTCCAGCCGCAGAAGCCCCAACATCTGGTGTCGCTTTCCAGCAGCGTCCACCAGACCTGCCCCAAGCGCCATGTATCCCCCGCATTCCCCATGCACCGGCCGCGTTCCCGCAAAGCGGTGCATGGCCGTGCGGAACCCGTCGCAGGCGGCCAGCCGGGGCGCGTGCAACTCCGGGTATCCCCCCGGCAGCCAGCAGCAGTCGGCGCTGTCATCCGGCCCCTGATCCGCCAGTGGCGAGAACGGCAGGATCGTGGCCCCCGCGCGCCGCCACGCCTCCAGCACATGCGGATAGACGAAGCTGAAGGCCGCGTCGCGGGCCAGCGCGATCCGCCCGCCGGGGGGCGTCAGCGGACGCGGCGCGGCGGCCTCGGGCAGGGCGCGATGGGCGGCGGCGGCGATGATCGCCTCCAGGTCGCAATGCGCGGCGATGAAATCGCCCGCATGGTCCAGGATGGCCTGCAGGCCCGCGGTCTCCTCGGCCTGGATCAGGCCCAGATGGCGTTCGGGCAGGGTGATGTTGCCCTGCCGCGGCAGGCTGCCCAGCACCCGGATGCCCGCCTGCGTCATCCCCTCACGGATCAGCCGGTCATGGCGCGGCGAGGCCACGCGGTTCAGCACCACCCCCGCAAAGGGCAGGTCGGGGCGCAGCGTGGCAAAGCCCCGCGCCGTGGCCGCCGCCGACTGTGCCTGCCCGCTGACATCCAGGATCAGCACCACGGGCCAGCCCATCATCTGGGCGATTTCGGCGCTGGAGCCGATGCCGGTTTCCCCCGCCGTCGCCACCCCGTCGAACAGGCCCATCGACCCCTCGGCCAGGACCAGGTCGGCGGGCGGCTGGCCGGTCGCATGGGCGATCAGCCGCCCCGGCTCCATCGCCCAGGCATCCAGGTTGAAGCTGGCCCGCCCCGAGGCCGCGAAGTGAAACCCCGGATCGATGTAGTCGGGCCCCGACTTGAAGGGCTGCACCGTGAGCCCCTGCCTGCGCAAAGCGGTCAGCAGGCCCAGCATCAGCATGGTCTTGCCCGTCCCCGATGCGGGGGCCGAGATCATCAGGCCCGGCGTCAGGGGGCGCGTCATTCCGGAAACCTCGGCGCGTCGCCCACGGGGCGATAGCGGCGGTCGTAATCGGCGGCGTAAAGACGGCTGTCTTCGAACCCCTCGCCCGCCAGCGCGGGCCCGACCAGGATCAGCGCGGTCCGGTCGATGCCCTGCGCGTGCACGGTGGCCAGCGTCGCGCGGATCACCCGCTGGTCCGGCCAGCTGGCCCGCCAAACCACCGCCACCGGGCAATTAGGGCCGTAATGCGGGGTCAGATCGGCCACCACCCGATCCAGCGCGTGGATCGACAGGTGGATCGCCAGCGTCGCCCCGGTCGCGGCAAAGGCCGCCAGCGTCTCGCCCTCGGGCATGGTCGAGGCGCGCCCCGGCGTGCGGGTCAGCACCACGGATTGCGCAAGGCCCGGCAGGGTCAGTTCGGTCTGCAGCGCAGCGGCGGCGGCGGCAAAGCTGGGCACGCCGGGCGTCACATCGAAGGGGATGTCCAGCGCCCGCAGGCGGCGGATCTGTTCCCCCATCGCGGACCAGACCGACAGATCGCCCGAATGCAGCCGCGCCACGTCCTGGCCCGCCGCATGGGCGGTGGCGATCTCCTCCACGATCTGGTCCAGCGACAGGGGCGCGGTGTTCACCATCCGCGCACCGGGCGGGCAATGGGCCAACAGCGCGGCAGGCACCAGCGACCCGGCATAGAGGCAGACCGGGCAGGCCGCGATCAGGTCGCGCCCGCGCAGGGTGATCAGGTCGGGCGCGCCGGGGCCTGCGCCGATGAAATGGACGGTCATGGAACCTCTGCGATGGCGATGGTGACGGGACCGAAGGTCCTGCGCGGATGGGTCAGGCGGCCGCCCGCCCCAATGGCGGCGGCCTCGGCCACCGATCCGGTGCCGAAGGCGGCCAGGATTCGGGGCGATTGCGTCGGCGTGGCGATGCCCGCCACGGCGACCAGATGCAGCGGCAGGCTGTGTGCATCAGCCAGCGGACGCAGTTCGGCCGCGCGTTCGGGGATGGTGGCCAGCGCGTCAGCACCGCCCGCGGCCTCCAGCGCGGCCAGCAGGGCGGGCAGGGGGGTGCCGGGGCGGCAGCCTATTCCGGCGATCCGCATGTGACGCTCCATTGCACGATCGGGCGGGCGGGGGTCCAGCCGCGCATTCGGCCCAGGGGGGCGGCCTCGGCGATGTCGATGCGCAGCAGCCGGCCGCCGTGATCCGCGTGCCAGCGGGTTAGCAGCGATTCCGTCTCCAGCGTCACGGCATTGGCGACCAGCCGCGCGCCGGGGGGCAGGCGGGCCCACAGCGCCTCGAGCACCGCCTGCGACGCGCCGCCGCCGACAAAGATCGCATCGGGGGTGTCGGAGGGCAGCGCCTCGGGCGCCGACCCTTCGATCACCGTGATCCGCCCGCCCAGGCCGAAGGCATCGATATTGGCGCGGATGGTGGCGATGCGGTCCGCGCGCGGCTCGACCGTCACGGCGCGACCCCCGGCCAGCGCCCATTCCACCGCGACCGAGCCCGAACCGCCGCCGATATCCCAAAGAACCTCTCCCGCGCGGGGGGCCAGCGCGGCCAGCGTCAGCGCGCGGATGGGCGATTTGGTGATCTGCCCGTCATGGGTGAAGAGCCCATCCGCCCGCC
>NZ_WEKR01000023.1:0-35326 GCF_024105395.1 Paracoccus sp. 08
CCGGCGTCGCGGCCGGCGTCGCGGGACGCAATCACGCTTCCTCGGCGTCCAGTGCCAGGGGCGCGGACGGGGCCGCCAGATCGTCCGTCGTCAACGGCCCTGCGGGCCGCGCAAGCCGTGCCTTGGTCACCCAGTACAGCCTCTCCTGCGCCCGGGTGATGGCGACATAGGTCAGCCGCTTCCACAGCTGGACCCCAGCCTCGGACCGGTTCGACCAGGCGGCGGCGCTGATGTCGGGGCCGAACACCTGCACCTCGGGCCACTGGCTGCCCTGCGCCTTGTGGATCGTGACCGCCGCCCCGTGCAGAAAAGCCGCGCCCATTCGCGCCGCAAAGGGGATGAAGGGTTCGTCCTCGTCCGGCATCTCGATCTTGACGATGCTGGCGGCCGACAGGCGCGGGTCCTCGGCCCCGATCACGTGCAGGCGCGAAAAGCCCGGCTTGCGGCCCGGCCCCAGATAGACCACTTGCGCTCCCTTGATCAGGCCGCGCGCCTCCAGATCGATCCGCTTCTTGCGATGCTTCAGCGGCAGCTCCAGCCCGTCGCAGATCAGCGGCTCTCCGGGCAGCAGCGCGTCCCCTGGCGCGCCGAAGGCCGTGCGGAAGGCATGGATCAGCCGGATGCGCGTCGCATTGCGCCAGACCAGGACCGGGCTGCGCGCCATCAGGTCGCTTTCCACCCGCTCGGCCCAGACCACGCGGTCGTCCTTGCGCGCAGCATCGCGGATCATCTGCTCGAAATCGTCAAAGCCCAGCTGATCGTCGGCCAAAGCATGGGCCATGTCCAGGATCGGGTTGTCGTCGGCCTGGCGGTGAATGCGGCTCAGCATCAGGCGCTGCGCCGGCGCCAGCTTGTCAAACACCATCTCTCCGGACTGGCCGACCGGGGCCAGCTGGGCAGGGTCGCCGAACAGGACCAGCACGGGAAAGATCTCGCGCAGGTCCTCGAACTGCTTCTCGTCCAGCATCGAGGCCTCGTCGATCAGCCCGACGTCCAGCCCCTCCTCGCGCCTGGTCCAGCCGCGGATGAAATCCGACCCGCGCAACCCGGCCGTGGCCAGCGCCCCGGGGATCGAGGCATGCTGGTCATAGAACGCCTTGGCCCGGTCCAGCGCCGTGTCAGACAGTTCCGCGATGACCGGGCGTTCGGCCGCCCCGGTCAGCCATTCGGCGATCTTCTCGTATTGCGGATCATAGACCGGGGTGTACAGGATCCGGTGGATCGTCGTGGCCGGCACGCCGCGCATGCGCAGAACGAACGCCGCCTTGTTCGTCGGCGCCAGAATGGCAACGCTACGCCGGTCCTTGCGGCGCCGCCCTTCGTAATCAGGGCTGATCAGTTCGACCCCCGCCTCCAGCAGGGCCTTGGTGATCTGCGACAGCATCAGCGTCTTGCCCGATCCGGCCTTGCCGATGACCGCCATGACGCGACCTTTTCCCGACTGTGGCGGATGCAGTTCCTCTGCGATGATGTCGATGCCCGCCGCGCCGAAGGTTTCGGCCAGCGCGTCCCAGGCATCGGCCTGATCGGGCGAAAGGGTCGGGGCGGGGACGGGACTGTTCATGCCAGACCCTTAGCCTGCCTTCGCGGCCAAGGCAAAGCGCCGCGCAACTTTTCCGCCCCGGGCACCGTGCCTGCGGGCACCCCAACAGGAGAGACGCGATGATCGAGCTGTTCTTCGTCACCTGCCTGCTCGCCGACCCACAGCGCTGCAGCGATCACAGCCTGCTGTTCGAGGAACGGAACGGCCTGTTCACCTGCATGCTGCAGAGCCAGTCCGAGCTTGCGAAATGGGTGGCCACCCATCCGACCGAACAGGTTCGCGAATGGAAATGCCGCCGTGCCGGAGAGGGTGATCGCAAGGTCTGACCCCATGCACCGCCGCGCGGGGGGTCCGGGGGGCGGCAGGCCCCCCGGCACGTCGCGGGACGCAGGTCAGCGCCGACCGGCCTCCAGCGCATCCTCGAAGGTGCGCAGCCCGGTCCGCGGCGATTGGACCAGCACCGCCATGTTGCCCGGCTTGTGCTGGTTGCGCAGCATCATCATGTGCGCGGCCGGGATCTCGGCCCAGGGGAACACCTCGGACATGCAGGGGTCCAGGCGGCGTTCCAGCATCAGCTTGTTCGCGGCGCTGGCCTGCTTCAGATGGGCGAAATGCGACCCCTGGATGCGCTTCTGATGCATCCACAGGTACCGCACGTCGAAGGTGCAGTTGAACCCCGTGGTGCCTGCGCAGATCACCACCATCCCGCCCTTCTTGCAGACCAGCGTGCTGACCGGGAAGGTCGCCTCGCCGGGATGCTCAAAGACGATGTCGACATTGTTGCCCTTGCCGGTGATGTCCCAGATCGCCGCGCCGAACTTGCGCGCCTCGTTGAACCATTCCTTGTACTCCGGCGTGTTCACCGTGGGCAGCTGCCCCCAGCAGCGAAATTCCTTGCGGTTGATGACTCCTTTCGCGCCCAGCCCCATGACAAAGTCGCGCTTGTCTTCCTCGGAGATCACCCCGATGGCGTTACCGCCCGCCGCGTTGATCAGCTGGATCGCATAGGAGCCGAGGCCCCCCGACGCGCCCCAGACCAGCACGTTCATGCCCGGCTTCAGCTCGTGCGGCTCGTGCCCGAATAGCATCCGGTACGCCGTGGCCAGCGTCAGCGTATAGCAGGCCGATTCCTCCCAGGTCAGGTGGCGCGGCCGGGGCATCAGCTGCTGCGCCTGCACGCGGGTGAACTGGGCAAAGCTGCCGTCCGGCGTCTCGTATCCCCAGATCCGCTGCGTGGGCGAGAACATCGGATCGCCGCCGTTGCAATGCTCGTCGTCGCCGTCGTCCTGGTTGCAGTGGATGACGACCTCGTCCCCGACCTTCCACCGCTTGACCTTGTCGCCCACCGCCCAGACGATCCCCGACGCATCCGATCCGGCGATGTGATAAGGCTGCTTGTGCACGTCGAACATGCTGATCGGCTTGCCCAGGCCCGCCCAGATCCCGTTGTAGTTGACGCCCGCCGCCATCACCAGGACCAGAACCTCGTTGCTGTCGATGGCGGGGGTGTCCACGACCTCCAGTTGCATGGCCTGATCGGGCTCTCCCTGCCGTTCGCGGCGGATCGCCCAGGCATGCATGCGCGCAGGGACATGGCCCAGGGGGGGCATCTCGCCCACGGCGTACAGGTCTTTGACCGGGGCGTCGTAGGGCGCGATCGGGGTGGGTGCGTCGAGAGCCATCGTCTTTCTCCTGTCCTGTGCCGCAGTGCAGAATCACCGGGCCGATTTGCCCTGTCCTACGCCACAAAAAGCAACAATGCAACTATCAGACACTAGTACGCGCAATAATATGTCGGAATGATTAGAACTGCGCCGCGCTGCGGCGAATTGACGGCGCAGCTTTGTGTCTGTATCGATACTATTGATGACATTTTCTTGCGAGGGCATGATGGCCGACAAGGACAAACCCTGGCTGTTCCGCACCTATGCGGGCCATTCCACGGCGGCGAAATCCAATGCGCTGTACCGGACGAACCTGTCGCGCGGACAGACCGGCCTGTCGGTGGCCTTCGACCTGCCCACGCAGACCGGTTACGACAGCGATCATATCCTGGCGCGCGGAGAGGTCGGCAAGGTCGGCGTCCCCGTCTGCCATCTGGGAGACATGCGCGCACTGTTCGACCAGATCCCGCTGGAGCAGATGAACACCTCGATGACGATCAACGCGACCGCGCCGTGGCTTCTGTCGCTGTACATCGCCGTGGCCGAGGAGCAGGGGGCCGATGTCAGCCGCCTGCAAGGCACCGTCCAGAATGACCTGATCAAGGAATACCTGTCGCGCGGGACCTATATCTGTCCGCCTGCGCCGTCGCTGGCGATGATCACCGACATCGCCGCCTATACGCGGCAGCACCTGCCGAAATGGAACCCGATGAACGTCTGCAGCTATCACCTGCAGGAGGCCGGGGCGACGCCGGAACAGGAGCTGGCCTATGCGCTGGCCACCGCCGTGGCCGTGCTGGACGATCTGCGGGACAAGGTGCCCTCCGACAGCTTTCCCGAGATGGTCGGGCGGATCAGCTTCTTCGTGAACGCGGGCATCCGCTTCGTCACCGAGCTGTGCAAGATGCGCGCCTTTACCGAGCTGTGGGACGAGATCACCCGCGACCGCTATGGCATCGCGGATGAGAAATACCGTCGGTTCCGCTATGGCGTGCAGGTCAACAGCCTGGGCCTGACCGAGCAGCAGCCCGAGAACAACGTCTATCGCATCCTGCTGGAGATGCTGGCCGTCACGCTGTCCAAGAACGCCCGCGCCCGTGCGGTGCAGCTGCCCGCCTGGAACGAGGCCCTGGGCCTGCCGCGGCCCTGGGATCAGCAATGGTCGCTGCGGATGCAGCAGATCCTGGCCTATGAGACCGACCTGCTGGAATATGGCGACCTGTTCGACGGCAATCCGGTGATCGCCGCCAAGGTCGAAACCCTCAAGCAGGGCGCTCGGGACGAATTGGCGCTGCTGGACCAGATGGGCGGCGCGATTGCGGCCATCGACTACATGAAGGCGCGGCTGGTCGAATCGAACGCGGCCCGCCTTGGCCGGATCGAGACGAACGAGACGGTCGTGGTTGGCGTCAACCGCTGGCAGCAGGCCGAGCCTTCGCCGCTGACGGCGGGCGATGGCGGCATCATGGTCGTCGACCCCGCGGTCGAGGCCGATCAGGTCGGCCGCCTGGCCGCCTGGCGCGCGGAACGCGACGCAAGCGCGGTCGAGGCGGCGCTGGCCGCGCTGCGCCGCGCCGCGCAGTCGGGCGCGAATATCATGGGGCCGTCCATCGCCGCCGCCCGCGCGGGCGTCACCACCGGCGAATGGGCGGGCGTGATGCGCGCGGTGCATGGCGAATACCGCGGCCCGACGGGGGTGTCGCAGGCGCCCTCGAACCGCACCGAGGGGCTGGAGGAGATCCGGGATGCGGTCGATGCGGTCAGCGCCCGGCTGGGGCGGCGCCTGAAGTTCCTGGTGGGCAAGCCGGGCCTGGACGGCCATTCGAACGGCGCCGAACAGATCGCCTTCCGCGCCCGCGACTGCGGCATGGACATCACCTATGAGGGCATCCGCCTGACCCCGGAGGAGATCGTCACGCGTGCCCGCGAACAGGACGTCCATGTCGTCGGCCTGTCGATCCTGTCGGGCAGCCACCTGCCGTTGATCGAGGATCTGATGGCCCGCATGCAGGCCGCCGGAATGGGCCATGTGCCGGTGATCGTCGGCGGCATCATTCCCGACGACGACGCCGCCCGCCTGACGGCGATGGGCGTGGCACGGGTCTATACGCCCAAGGATTTCCAGCTGAACACGATCATGATGGACATCGTAGGGCTGGTCGCGCCGGGCGCCGCTGCCGCGTGACCGGGCAGGGCGCAGATAACGCGCCCTGCGGGTGAACCGGACGGGCCTTTGGCCGTTGACAGGGCTGCACGACAAAGGCCGGCCCATGACATCTCAGACCCGGCGCAACAGCGCCATCGACCCGTTGCGCATCCTTCTGGCACTGACGGTCATCGCCCTGCATAGCGGATTTCCCGAGGCCGCGCCGCCGCTGGTCAAGCAGGTGCTGTTCAACGGCCTCTATCGTCTGGCGGTGCCGGTCTTCGCCTTGATCTCGGGGTACTTCTTCCTGTCGGCCATGCGCGGCGGGCGCAGTGGGCCGTATCTGCGCCGCATCCTGGCGTTATACCTGCTGTGGATGACGATCTATCTGCCGATCTATGGTCCGGACCTGACCGGGGCGGGGCATGCGCTGCAGACGCTGGTCTTCGGCTATTTCCATCTGTGGTTCCTGCCGGGCCTGCTGGTATCGGCGGTGATGGTCATGGTGCTGCGCCGACCGATGCGGATCGCCGTCGCGGCGGCGCTTCTGGCGGGTACGGCGCTGGCCCTGCAACTGCTGGTCCTGACCGGGCAGGCAAATATCCAGCTGGACCATTATCGCAACGGGGTCTTCACCATCTTTCCGTTCTTCGCGCTTGGCGTTCTGCTGGCGCATGGCTGGGGTGCGGGGCTGCGGCGGTGGGCCATGCCGTTGGCCGGTCTGGCGCTGCTGGCGGTGATGGGGGAAAGCCTGGTCTGGTGGGTGATCGCGGGCGGGGGCTGGGGCGTCGACATGATGCTGTCGCTGCTGGCGGCGGCGCCGCTGCTGTTCCTGGCTGCGCAGCAGGTGCAGGGGGCGTGGGACGGCAAGCGCGCGGCCAGCACCGCGGCCTTCGTCTATTTCGTGCATGTCATGATCATGATCTGCGCCAGCCGGTTCGGGCTGGAGGGCGACACCAAGGCGCTGACCGTCATGGCGGTCAGCCTGGCCTTGGCCACCTGGCTGGGGATGGCAGAGCGCCGCCGCGTGCTGGCATTCTTTACCTGACCCCGGAATGCGAAACGCCGCCCCGAGGGGCGGCGTCTGCGACGTCGATCGTGGCGTGGATCAGAAACCCAGGCCCGCGTATTTCGACTTGAACTTGGTCACGCGGCCGCCGGTATCCATCAGGCGCGACGAACCACCGGTCCAGGCCGGGTGCGAGGTCGGGTCGATGTCCAGCGACATGCTGTCGCCCTCGGCGCCCCAGGTCGAACGGGTCTGGTAGGTGGTCCCGTCCGTCATCTTGACCGAGATCGTGTGGTAATCGGGGTGAATCTCTTTTTTCATGGCGTGACCTCTGCTCAGGCTTTCGCGTCCGACAGCGGACGGTAGTTGGTCTTTTCGACGATACGGGCCGACTTGCCGCGACGATCGCGCAGATAGTACAGCTTGGCGCGACGGACCTTGCCGCGACGGACGACCTCGATCGTGGCGATGTTGGTCGAATACAGCGGGAACACGCGCTCCACGCCTTCGCCGAAGCTGATCTTGCGGACCGTGAAGCTGGCCGCGATGTTCGCGCCGCCACGGCGCGAGATGCAGACGCCTTCGTAGTTCTGGACGCGGGTACGGGTACCCTCGGTCACTTTGTAGCCGACGCGGATGGTGTCGCCGGCCTTGAAGTCGGGAATGGACTTGCCAAGCTCGGCGATCTGCTCGGCTTCGAGTTGTGCGATCAGGTTCATCGCTTTGGTTCCTTGTCATGCTCGCGGTACATCCGCGATTGGTCTGATGCGCCCGAGCGCTGTCGGTCCTTAGCCGGGTCCACATGCGTTTCCGCATATGCCCGCCACAGATCGGGGCGGCGTTCTTGTGTCAGCCTCTCGGCCTCACCGGACCGCCATGCGGCGATGGCTGCGTGATTGCCCGACAACAGCACGGGCGGTATCTCGCGGCCATCCCAGAGGGCTGGCTTGGTGAACTGCGGCGCTTCCAGAAGACCCCGGTTGCCGATGGAAAAGGACTCCTCGGCCAGGGAATCATGATTGCCCAGCACGCGCGGTATAAGCCGGACCGTCGCGTCGATCAAGACCTGTGCGGCGATCTCTCCGCCGGTCAGGACATAATCCCCGATGCTGATCTCCTCGATGGCGTGCTTGTCCAGCACGCGCTGGTCGATTCCCTCGAACCGGCCGCAGATCAGCGTGACGCCCGGCCCCTGCGCCAGCGCCCGGGCACGGGCCTGGGTCAGCGGCCTGCCGCGCGGTGACATGTAAAGGACGGGCAGGGTCGGCCCCGGTCCCGCCTGCGCCTCGGTCAGGGCTGCGTCCAGCACGTCCGCGCGGATGACCATGCCGGCCCCGCCGCCCGCGGGCGTGTCGTCGACATTGCGGTGCCGGCCCATGCCGAAATCGCGCAGGCCGATGGTGCGCAGGTTCCACAAGCCCTGCGCCAGCGCCTTGCCGGTCAGGGACAGGCCCAGGATGCCGGGAAAGGCCTCGGGGAACAGCGTGACGATCCGCGCGGTCCATGCGCCCGCCACTTGCGGTTCCGCCATCAGCTCGCGCGGGCGCAGGCTGGGACGGGCGGTCAGGCGGCCGTGCGACTTGGGACTGGGCGCGTCGCTCATTCGTCGTCGCCGGGCGGGTCCACCACGATGCGACGCGCGGCCAGATCGACGGTCGGCACGACGGCACGGGTAAAGGGCAGCATCAGCACCTGTGTGCCGCCCACCACCTCGATGATGTCGCCGGCGCCGTGATCGTACAGGGCACGCACCCGGCCCAGGGATTTGCCGCCGGTATCGACGACCTCCAGCCCGATCAGGTCGGCATGATAGAATTCGTCATCCGGCAGCGCGGGCAGGGCACTGCGCGGGGCCCACAGGGTCACGCCGCGTAGGGCGTCGGCATCCTCCTTGGTGGCGATGCCCTTGATGCGCGCACCCAGGGCCCCCGTCACCTCGCGCGTCAGCGACACCTCGAACCGGCGGGTGCCGTCCTCGGACGTCAGGGGGGAATAGGTCGCGATATCGGCAGGGTCCGAGCAGAAGCTTTTCAGCCGCACCTCTCCGTGGACCCCGAAAGCCCCCGCGATGGCGCCAACGCAGATGCGGTCTTCGGTCATGTCACACCCTTGCAATAAAGGACTGGCGGGGTTTCCCCCGCCAGCGTCAGATCACTCGGCTTCGGCGGGCGCCGCGGCCTTCTTGGCGCGCTCGTCGGCGCGCGCCTTGGCTTTCTTGCCGGGCTCTGCCTTCTTCATGTTCTTGCGCTCGGCCTTTTCCTTGACGCCCGCGGCTTCCAGGAAGCGTGCGACGCGGTCGGTCGGCTGCGCGCCGTGGCTCAGCCAGTACTGGATGCGCTCGACGTCCATCTTGACACGGTCTTCGCTGTCCTTGGCCAGCAGCGGGTTGTAGGTGCCCAGCTTCTCGATGAAGCGGCCGTCGCGCGGCATGCGCGAATCCGACGCGACGATGGCATAGTGCGGGCGCTTCTTGCTGCCACCACGGGCCAGGCGGATCTTCATGGACATCAGATAGTCTCCTTGGGTTGTCGTCCGGTCAGGACTGATAATGTTCGTGGTGCCGAATGACTTCGGCGATCACGAAGGTCAGGAATTTGCGCGCGAATTCCGGGTCGAGATCGGCCTCGCGCGCGAGGCGTTCCAGGCGTTCGATCTGGCTTGCCTCGCGCGAGGGATCGGACGGCGGAAGGTCGTGCCGGGCCTTCAGGCGGCCGACGGACTGGGTGTGCTTGAAGCGTTCGGCCAGCGTATAGACCAGGATGGCGTCAAGCCGGTCGATGCTGGCACGGTGGTCGCGCAGCAGGTCGGCCGCGCGGGTGGTTGCGTCGGTCATGCGGCCTCCGGGCTGTGACGATAGACGAGGCAGGGCTTGTCGAAGACCGGCTGCCGCGCGCCGCGGTCACGCACCGCGCCAAGCCGTTCGGCCAAAGCGATCGACCGGGCATTGTCCGGGTCGATATAGCTGACCGCCGTGGTCCAGCCCAGGTCGCGGAACGCATGTGCGCGCACCGCACGGGCGGCTTCGGCGACATAGCCGCGGCCTTCGGCGGCCTGCGACCAGACGGACCAGCCCAGCTCATGCTCGGGCCAGCCGTCGGGGTACCACGGGCCGGTCATGCCCAGGGGTGTATCATCGCCCTTAAGGCAGAACACGAACATTCCGAAACCGCGCATCACCCAATGGCCGGTCAGGTGGCCGAAGGCCCGCCAATAGGCGCCGGGCTTGGGTTCAGGCGAACCGCCGCCCACGAACTGCGCGCGATCAGACTGATAGAAGCTGCGCCAATGCGGCCAGTCGCTGCCCAGGGGCGCGCGCAGGGTCAGCCGTTCCGTCTCCAGAACCGGGGTGGGGGACAGCGTGATCATTTCTTGCCGAACAATCCGCCCAAGCCGGCAGGCAGGCCCGCGCGGCCCAACTGGCCGCCCAAGCCCTTGGGATCGGCCAGCATCTTCTGGGCCTCGGCCATCTTGGCGGGGTCCAGGTTCTCCATGTCGGGCAGGCCGCCGCCCTTGCCGGTCATGGCGCGCATGGCCTGCTTCATCAGCCCGCCCTTGCCCATCTTGCCCAGCTTCTTCATCGTGTCGGCCATCTGCTTCTGCATCTTCAGCAGCTTGTTCAGGTCCGACACGTCCAGACCCGCACCGGCAGCAATGCGCTTTTTCCGGCTGGCCTGCAGCAGGTCGGGATTGGCCCGTTCCTTCTTGGTCATCGAATTGATCAGGGCGATCTGGTGGCGGACGACCTTGTCGTCATAGCCCGCGGCCTCGGCCTGCTTGGCCATCTTGGCCATGCCGGGCATCATCCCCATGACCGAGGACATGCCGCCCATCTTCTGCATCTGCTCCAGCTGGCCGCGCAGGTCGTTCATGTTGAAGAGGCCCTTCTGGAACCGCTTCATCATGCGCTCGGCCTGCTCGACCTCCAGCACCTGCTGGGCCTTCTCGACCAGGGCCACGATATCGCCCATGCCCAGGATGCGCCCCGCGACGCGGCTGGCGTCGAAGGTCTCCAGCGCGTCCATCTTTTCGCCCAGACCCACGAAGCGGATCGGCTTGCCGGTCACGGCGCGCATCGACAGGGCCGCACCCCCGCGTCCGTCGCCATCCATCCGGGTCAGCACCACGCCGGTGACGCCGACCTTGGCGTCGAACTCGGTCGCGACGTTCACGGCGTCCTGACCGGTCAGGCCGTCGACGACAAGCAGCGTCTCGCGCGGGTTCGCGATGTCGCGGACCTGCTGGACCTGGGTCATCAGCGCCTCGTCGATATGCAGGCGACCGGCGGTGTCCAGCATGACGACATCATAGCCGCCAAGCGAGGCCTGCGTCTTGGCGCGCTGCGCGATCTGCACGGCGGTCTGGCCCATCACGATGGGCAGCGTGTCGACGCCGATCTGCTGGCCCAGGATGGCCAGCTGCTCCATCGCGGCGGGGCGGTTGGTGTCCAGGGACGCCATCAGCACGCGCTTCTTCTCGCGGTCCTTCAGGCGCAGGGCCAGTTTCGCGGTGGTGGTGGTCTTGCCCGAACCCTGCAGGCCAACCATCAGGATGGCGGCGGGCGGGTTGTCGATGCGCAGCGCCTCGGGGGCGTCGTCGCCCTGCAGGACCTTGATCAGCTCGTCATGGACGATCTTGACGACCTGCTGGCCGGGGCTGACCGATTTCGTGACCGCGGCGCCGGTGGCCTTGGCCGTGACGGCCTTGACGAAGTTGCGCGCCACCGGCAGCGAGACGTCCGCCTCCAGCAGGGCCACGCGCACCTCGCGCATGGCGGCGGTGACGTCCTCCTCGGACAGGGCGCCCTGCTTGGTCAGCCGGTCGAAGACGCCGCCCAGGCGATCGGAAAGGTTCTCGAACATGGCCGGGCCTCCTATGGCTCCAAATCGGTTTAGCCCCCGTGGGCGCAACGCGCTGACGGGGGGGCGATCCCCGCATCTGGCGCAGGGACCGGAAGGCTGTGCTTCCGGGAATCCGGGGTCTTGTACAGGGCAGGGGGGGTCCTGTCAACGCAGGCCCGGTCGGATCACGGGGTCGCGACGTTGACCGGCAGAACGAAGCTGGCGCTGCCCCGCGGCATGTCCTCCGTGAAGGTCGGCATCCGGGGCATGTCCATGATGCTGTTGCGCAGGGCATGATCCATCATCGGGTTGCCCGAGGACTGCATGGTCCGCACGTCGTTGATCATGCCGTCCTGGGCCACGACGATGACGAATTGGGCGGAGTTGGTCGCGCTGACGGTCGCCGCTTGCAGAAGTGCCACATGGCTTTGGCGGGCGGCCTTGTCGTGCAGCAGCTTGGTCCATTCGATCATGTCACGGGGGCGGTGCGTGGCGATTTCGTTGACCGCGGTCTGCGCCACGGCCGGGGTGTAAAAAACCGCCAGCCCTGTCAGCAGGGCGGCGGTCGCAATCGTAAAACGCATGGCGGCAATGTCCCAGACGGATGCAATGCCGCCATATGAGGATGGGGTGAAGCTGCGCAACAGCGCAGCCGGTCAGGCCGCGATCTGCTCCAGCGCCTGTTGTGCGCGTGCCATGCCGGCCTCGCGGTCCATGGCAAGGCCGTCGGCGGCCACGAAGGTCACGTCGGTGATGCCCAGGAAGCCCAGCATGTGGCGCAGATAGCCCGACGCGTGGTCCAGGTCCGAACCCATCGGCGTGCCGGCGGCGGTATAGGCCACGAAGGCACGCTTGCCCGTCAGCAGGCCCTCGGGGCCCTCGGCGGTATAGCGGAAGCTGACACCGGCGCGGGCGATCTGGTCCAGCCAGGTCTTCAGCTGCGATGGCAGGAAGAAGTTGTAGACCGGCAGCCCGATCACCAGCGTGTCGGCGGCCTGAACCTCGGCCAGCAGTGCGTTCGAGGTGTCGATCTGCGCCTGCTGCTGCGGGGTCGGATCGTCGGTGCCCACGCGCACGGCCTTGAACCATGCGGTGTCGATGGCGGGGACGCCCGTGCTGAGATCGCGATAGGTCACCGTCGCGTCGGGATTGGCAGCGGTCAGGCGGGCCAGGATGTCGGCGGTCAGCTGGCGCGAGACCGAGGCGTCGGCGGTGATGGCGCTGTCGAGATGCAGGATGTTCATGGCAAGCTCCCAGAGAGTTGTTTCTGCGTTGCAGCAGATTTAGATCTATGCACCTGCGAACGTAAGGGGGATAACTGCGCATTCACTGTGCGGGGATGCACATGCAGATCGAATCGTGGGACGATATCCGCGTGGCACTGGCCGTGGCGCGCACCGGAACGGTCAGTGGGGCGGCCGCCGATCTTGGCGTGCACCACGCCACGGTGATCCGCCGCATCGACGCGCTGGAATCGGCCCTGCGCGCCCGGCTGTTCCAACGCCACACCCGCGGCTATGCCCTGACCGAGGCCGGGCGCACCCTGCTGGATGCGGCGGGGGCTGCGGATGAACGCTTTGCCCAGATGGCCGCGCAGATCGCCGGCGCCGGAGAGCGGATCGAGGGAGAGCTGGTCGTGACCTCGCTGCCGGAACTGGTGGATCTGGTCATGCCGCGGCTGATCGCGCTGATGGCGCGCCATCCCGACCTGCGCCTGACCTATGCCACGGACGCGCGCCTGTTCCGGCTGGGCGCCGGAGAGGCGCATGTGGCCATCCGCGGCGGGGCCGAACCGACCGAGCCCGACTATGTCGTGCGTGCGATGGGGCGGATGGGGCATGTGATGTATGCCGCGGCCTCGTACCTGGACCGGCACGGGCCGGTCGACGATCCGCGCGACCACCGCTTTGCCCTGCCGGGACCAGAGGCGCGCGGCGCGCCTTACATGCGCTGGCTGCAGGACCGCATCGGCCCCGAGAACATCCTGGTCACCGCCAACGAGGCCACCGCGCGCGAGGCGGTGATCCGCGCCGGGCTGGCGGTCGGTGCCTTGCCCGACAGCCTGGCGCGTGGCCTTCTGCCCGCGCTGAGCCTGCCGGAATGGGATTCCAACCTGTGGCTGGTCACCCATGTCGACCTGCATCGCACCCCGAAGGTCCAGGCCGCGCTGGCGGCGCTGCGCGACGGCTGAGCCCTTTCCCTCGGCCCCGGCTTGGGGCAGCGTGCGCCGCAGGAGGACCCATGACCCATTCCCGCCCATTGCCAGACCGGACCGTCCGATGATCACCGCGCGGATGAGCGCATCCGACTGGGGCCTTCTGCTGCTGCTGTCACTGATCTGGGGCGGGTCGTTCTTCCTGATCGCGCTGATCGTGGGGCATATGCCGGTCCTGTGGGTGGTGGCATTGCGCGTGATGATCGCCGCTGCGGTCCTGTGGGCCATCGTGCTGGCGACCGGGCGGGCACTGCCGCGCGGGGCGGGGCTGTGGGGCGCGTTCCTGGKGATGGGCGTCCTGAACAACGCCATCCCCTTTGGGCTGATCGTCTGGGCGCAGGGGTTCATCCCGGCAGGGCTGGCGTCCATCCTGAACGCGACGACGCCGTTGTTCACGGTGCTGGTCTCGACCCTGGTGCTGGCGGATGAGCGCGCGGGGCTGATGCGCCTGGCCGGGGTCGCCCTGGGCCTGGGCGGTGTCGCAGTGATGATCGGCGTGGACGAACTGGCGGGTCACGGCCATGGCGTGCTGCCGCAACTGGCGATGCTGGGCGCCGCGATCAGCTATGCCTGGGCCGCGGCCTTTGGACGGCGGTTTCGTGCGCAGGGCGTCGACCCGCTGGTCACGGCGGCGGGCATGGTGACGGGCACCAGCGTCGTGCTGCTGCCGCTGGCATTGGCGCATGACGGGCTGCCGCCGGCGGCGCCTGCCCAGGTCTGGCTGGCGATCAGCCTGCTGGGGCTGGTCTGCACAGGGCTGGCCTACGTGCTGTTCTTTCGTATCCTGGGCCGGGCGGGGGCCACGAACATCTCTCTGGTGACGTTCCTGGTACCGGTGTCGGCAATCCTGCTGGGCTGGCTGTTCCTGGACGAGGTTCTGGGCCTGCCGCAGCTGCTGGGCATGGCGGTCATCGGGCTTGGGCTGGCGATGATCGACGGGCGGCTGCTGCGGCGCTAGGGCTGCCGGGGCGGCTTTCCATCCGGCGGCGCGGTCGCTAGGTTTCCCGTCGGGACAGGACAAGAGGCTGCTTGTGGCGCATATCATCGTGGTCGGAAACGAAAAGGGCGGCTCGGGCAAGTCGACCACCTCGATGCATGTGGCGACCGCGCTGGCGCGGATGGGGCACCGGGTCGGCGGGCTGGACCTGGACGTCCGCCAGCGCAGCTTTGGCCGCTATCTGGAGAATCGCGCCGCCTTCCTGGCGCGCAAGGGGCTGGACCTGCCCATGCCCGTGCTGGCGCCGCTGGGCGAGGGCGCCGATCCGCTGACACCCGCCCTGCGGCAGCTGGAGGAGACGTGTGACTTCATCCTGCTGGACTGCCCCGGGTCGCACACCAAGCTGAGCCAGATGGCGCATACGGTCGCCGATACGCTGATCACGCCCCTGAACGACAGTTTCGTCGATTTCGACCTGCTGGCGCGCCTGTCGCCCGACGGTGACGTGCTTGGTCCCTCGATCTATGCCGAGATGGTGTGGGGCGCACGCCAGCTGCGCGCGCAGGCCGGGGCAGGGCCCATCGACTGGCTGGTGCTGAGAAACCGCCTGGGCAGCCAGCAGATGCACAACAAGCGCAAGGTCGGCGGCGCGTTGGCCGACCTGTCCAAGCGGATCGGGTTTCGGGTGGCGCCCGGATTTTCGGAACGCGTGATCTTTCGCGAGCTGTTTCCGAACGGGCTGACCCTGCTGGACCTGAAGGATGTCGGCACCGAGGCCATGAGCATGTCCCAGATCGCCGCGCGGCAGGAGTTGCGCGACCTGATCAACGAATTGCGCCTTCCGGGCGTCACCGTCACGTTCTGACAACGAAAGACGGCGGGCCGATGGCCCGCCGTTTGTTCCGTCCGGTGGCTGGATCAGGCCAGCATGCCCATCGGGTTTTCCAGATGGGCGACGATCGCCTCCAGCAGTTGCGCGCCAAGCGCACCGTCGATCACGCGGTGGTCGACCGACAGGGTCATCGACATGACGTTGCGCACCACGACTTCGCCCTTTTCGACGACCGGGGTCGGGATGCCCGCACCCACGGCCAGGATCGCGCCATGCGGCGGGTTGATGACCGCGTCGAAGTTCTCGATGCCGAACATGCCCAGGTTGCTGATCGCGAAGCTGCCGCCCTGGTATTCATGGGGGGCCAGCTTCTTGGACTTGGCGCGCGCGGCCAGATCCTTCATCTGCGCCGACAGCGCCGACAGGGTCTTCTGATGCGCGTCCTTCAGCACGGGCGTGAACAGCCCGCCCTCGATGGCCACGGCCACGGCCACGTCCGAGGGCTTGAGCTTGAGGATGCGATCCCCCGCCCAGACCGCGTTCGCGTCCGGCACCTGCTGCAGCGCCAGGGCGCACGCCTTGATGATGAAGTCGTTGACCGACAGCTTGACGCCACGGCTCTCCAGCTGCTTGTTCAGCGTGGCCCGGAACTCCATCAGCGCATCCAGCTTGGCCGAGCGGCGCAGGTAGAAATGCGGGATGGTCTGCTTGGCTTCGGACAGGCGGGCGGCGATGGTGCGGCGCATGCCGTCCAGCGCGACCTCCTCGGTCTCGCGGTCGGCATACATCTTCAGCACAGCGTCGGTCGACAGGCCCTTGGGGGCCTGGGCCGGGGCTGCGGCTGCCGCGGGGGCCGCCTTCGCCTCGGGCTGGGCCGCAGCCGACGCTGCGGGCTTGGCCTCACCGGCCTTGGCGTTCTCGACATCGGCCTTGACGATGCGGCCACGGGGGCCGCTGCCCTGGATCTGCGACAGGTCCAGACCCTTGTCCTTGGCGATGCGCCGCGCCAGGGGCGAGGCGAAGACCCGGTTGCCCTTGGGTGCGTCGGCCTTGGCATCACAGGCGACCGGCGCGCCGATCGGGCCGCCATAGCCCTTCTCGGCCGGTTCGGGCTCGGCATCCGCCTTGGGCTCTTCCTTGGCCTTGGGCGCGCTGATGTCGCCCGCCTCCTCGCCGTCCTCCAGCAGGACCGCGATGGCGGTGTTGACCTTGACCGCCGAGGTGCCCTCGGCGATCAGAATCTTGCCGATGCGACCTTCGTCGACGGCCTCGAACTCCATCGTGGCTTTGTCGGTCTCGATCTCGGCGATGACGTCGCCGGACTTGACCTCGTCGCCTTCCTTGACCAGCCACTTGGCCAGCGTGCCCTCCTCCATCGTCGGGGAGAGGGCGGGCATCAGGATTTCCGTGGGCATCGCGCAGCTCCCTTACTTGTAGGTGACTTTTTTCACGGCTTCGACGATCTCGGCGGGCGTGATCAGCGCGTGCTTTTCCAGGTTGGCGGCATAGGGCATCGGCACGTCCTTGCCGGTGCAGTTGATGACCGGCGCGTCCAGATAGTCGAACGCGTTCTCCATCAGATAGGCCGAGATGTGGTTGCCGATGGCGCCCACGGGGAAGCCCTCCTCGACGGTCACGCAGCGGTTGGTCCGCTTGACCGATTCCAGGATCGCGTCATAGTCCAGCGGCCGCAGGGTGCGCAGGTCGATCACGTCGGCCTCGATGCCCTCTTCGGCCAGCTTGGCCGCGGCCTCCAGCGCATGCGCCACACCGATGCCGAAGCTGACCAGCGTCACGTCGTCGCCCGACCGGACCGTGTTGGCCTTGCCGAAGGGAATGGTGAAGTCCTCAAGGTCCGGCACCTCGAAGCTGCGGCCATACAGGATCTCGTTCTCCAGGAAGATGACCGGGTTGTTGTCACGGATCGCCTGCTTCATCAGGCCCTTCGCGTCGGCGGCCGAATAGGGCATCACGACCTTGAGGCCCGGAATGGCCGCGTACCATGCGGCGTAATCCTGGCTGTGCTGCGCGCCCACGCGGGCAGCGGCGCCGTTCGGGCCGCGGAACACGATCGGACAGCCCATCTGGCCCCCCGACATGTACAGCGTCTTTGCGGCCGAGTTGATGATGTGGTCGATCGCCTGCATGGCGAAGTTGAAGGTCATGAACTCGACGATCGGGCGCAGGCCGGCCAGGGCCGCCCCCGTGCCGATGCCGGCAAAGCCGATCTCGGAGATGGGCGTGTCCACGACGCGGCGGGGGCCGAACCGCTCCAGCAGGCCCTGGCTGATCTTGTAGGCGCCCTGGTATTCGCCCACTTCCTCGCCCATCAGGAAGACGGTCTCGTCGCGGTCCATCTCCTCGGCCATGGCCTCGCGCAGGGCTTCCCGCACGGTCATGGTCTTCATCTTGGTGCCCTCGGGCCAGTCGGGGCTGCGCGGCTTGGGCTGCGGGGTCACGACCTCCTCGATGGCGGATTCGCCGGGCTGGGCGCCGTCATCCTTCTTGGGGGCTTCGGCCGGCTTGGCCTCGGCCTTGGGGGCAGGGGCCGCGTCGGCGTCCTCTCCCTCCTCGACCAGCACCGCGATGGGGGTGTTCACGGCGACGCCCTGGGTGCCCTCGGCCACCAGCAGCTTGCCCATGATCCCCTCGTCGACGGCCTCGAATTCCATCGTGGCCTTGTCGGTCTCGATCTCGGCGATGACGTCGCCGGATTTCACCGCGTCGCCCTCTTTCTTCAGCCATTTCGCCAGCGTGCCTTCCTCCATCGTGGGGGACAGGGCGGGCATCAGGATTTCAATTGCCATGTGACGGTCCCCCTCAGGCGTTCTCTTCGGCGCTGCCCTGGGGCAGTTCGTCGGCATAGATGTCGGTCCACAGCTCGGCCAGGTCGGGCTCGGGGCTGTCCTTGGCGAATTCCGCGGAATCGTTGACGATGTCCTTGATTTCCTTGTCCAGCGCCTTGAGGTCCTCCTCGGTCGCGTGCTTGCCGGTCAGCAGCATCTCACGGATGTTCTCGATCGGGTCACGCTCGTCACGCATCTTCTGGACCTCCTCGCGGGTCCGGTACTTGGCCGGGTCCGACATCGAATGCCCGCGATAGCGATAGGTCATGACCTCCAGGATGTAGGGGCCCTTGCCGGCGCGGCAATGCGCCACGGCCTTTTCGCCCGCCGCCTTGACCGCCAGCACGTCCATGCCGTCGACCTGTTCGCCGGGGATGCCGAAGGCCTCTCCACGGCCGAAGAAGGTGGTCGATTTCGTCGACCGCTTGACCGACATGCCCATGGCATACTGGTTGTTCTCGATCACGAAGACGACCGGCAGGTCCCACAGCTCGGCCATGTTGTAGGTCTCGTAGACCTGGCCCTGGTTCGCCGCGCCATCGCCGAAATAGGTGAAGGTGACGTTGTCGTTGCCCAGATACTTGTCCGCGAAGGCCAGACCCGCGCCAAGCGGCACCTGCGCCGCGACGATGCCGTGCCCGCCATAGAAATGCTTTTCGCGGCTGAACATGTGCATGCTGCCGCCCTTGCCCTTGGAGTAGCCGTCCTGACGCCCGGTCAGCTCGGCCATGACACCGCGCGCCTCCATCCCGCAAGCCAGCATGTGACCGTGGTCACGATAGCTGGTGATGCGCTTGTCGCCGTCCTTGGCGCAGGCCTCCAGACCCACCACGACGGCCTCCTGGCCGATATAAAGGTGGCAGAACCCGCCGATCAGGCCCATGCCGTACAGCTGGCCGGCCTTCTCCTCGAATCGGCGGATCAGCAGCATGTCGCGATAGTATTTCAGCAACTCTTCCTTCGACGTGTTCGAAGGAGCCTCCTGCTGGGGGCTTGGTTTTCTGGCCATGCGGCGTGTCCTCCTGGAAGCGTGGCGGATAGTTCAGCGTTAAACTATCCGTAGCGCATCACCGACAGCCGTGCAATCCCGGCCCTATCGCAGCAGGATCTCGTCCGCGCGCAGCAGGCCCAGCACCTCGCGGGCGCGTTCGTCCAAGAGGTCCAGGTCCAGATAATCGTCCGACAGGCGGCGGGTCAGGTTCTGCATGCGGGTCACGTCGGCCTGCAGCAGGTCGCGGGCCTCGCGCAGATCCTCGGTCTCGGCCTGGATCTGGATCCGGCGCAGGATGCCCGACGGGCCCTGCACCGCAGCATAGGCGAAATACAGGCCGACCAGGACGGTCAGGACCAGGAACACGGTGGCGCCGATGGACAGACGTTGAGGCATGGCAGGGAATCCTTGTGGCCGGGCCGATCATGGCACAGCGCAATCGGCGGGGGAATCCCCGTCAGGCGCGCTCGCGGAACATCGCCTCGATCTGGCGGGCGTGCTCGGCCAGGCCCCAGGGGGCGTTGAGCACGAACATGCCCGATCCGATCATCGAATGGCCTGGACGGGCAGGGGGAAACGACACCTCGGACAGCAGGGCATCAGGGAAATCGCTGACCAGCTGCGCGGTCATGCCCATGTGGCGGTGATCGGTCAGGATCGGATACCACAGCGCGATGACGCCCACGTTCCACTTGCGCGCGATCAAGCCGATCTGGCGCGGGATCGCGGCATAGTCTGCCTTGACCTCATAGCTGGGGTCGATCAGCAGCAGGCCGCGGCGCGGATCGGGCGGACAGACCGCCTGCGCCATCGCGAAGCCGTCCTGCTGGTGCAGGGTGGCAAAGCCCGCCACACGGCGCAGGGCCTGAAATTCGGCGGGGTGCAGTTCGGCCAGATGGGCCTTGTCCTCGTGGCGCAGGAAATGCCCCGCGATCAGCGGTGAACCGGGATAGGCCTGCGCGCCCCGCAGGTCGCGCACGGCCCGCAGCGCCTGCATCAGCGGGTGATCCTGCGGCAGCCAGTGTTCGATCGTGGCGCGCGCGATGCCCTGCGCGGCCTCTTGCGTCTTCTGCGCCTCGGCGCCGGTCAGATCATAAAGCCCACGACCCGCATGGGTTTCCAGATAGGAAAGCGGTTTGTCCTTGCGGGTCAGGTAGTCCAGCGCGACCGCCAGCAACGCGTGCTTGTGCAGGTCGGCCAGGTTCCCGGCATGATAGGCGTGTTGATAGCTGAGCATCCGCCAGCCTTAGCGTGGGCGCACGGCGGGGAAAAGACGTCAATCGGCGCGGCGCAGTTCTGACCGGCCCTTCAGCACCTGGTCGCCGTCATCCTGTTCGATCAGGTAGGCGGGATCGTCCTTGGATGCGTTTCGGCTGATCTTGCTGCCCTTGATTGTCCGTTCGACGTCATCGGTGAAGATGTCCGTGATCTTTCCGGTCGCCTTGTGGCCCGACCAGTCCCATTCCACCTTGGTGCCCTTGCGCAGAATCATGCGGCCTCCGACTGCGTGTCGGGGGCAATGCGTCATGGGGGCGATGGGTTCCGGAGGAAGGGCGCGGCGACCTCCAGGGAGGAGGAGGGAGGTCGCCGCTGAACGCTGGCCCAGGGAGGAGGAGGGACCGCGTATGGGTCGCGGTTCCGGCCAGGGAGGAGGAGAGGCCATCACCGCTTACGACCGGGCAGGGAGGAGGAGAGCCCGTCGTATCCGTGTGCCGCAATCGAGGCGGCTATGAAGGCGCGGCGACCTCCAGGGAGGAGGAGGGAGGTCGCCGCTGAACGCTGGCCCAGGGAGGAGGAGGGGCCGCGTATGGGGTGCGGTAGGGCCAGGGAGGAGGAGAGGCCGTACCGCGAACGCCGGGTCCGGGAGGGAGGAGGAGAGGACCGGGCGTATCAGCGTGCCGCGAATGGGGCGGCTATGGAACTTTTTGCGGCGACCCCTGGGAGGGAGGAGTGGGGCCGCCGCCTGGCACGTGAACCCGAGGAGGAGGATCGGGTTCCAGTGCGTCTTTTGGGCGGCACCCTCCAGGGAGGAGGAGAGGAGGATGCCGCCGGTCCCGGACCCAGGGAGGAGGGGAGGGCCGGGAATGCGAATTCTTGGTGTCCCAGGATTACTGGGCCGAACCCCATGCCGCTTCGTGCGCCAGGCGGGTGATCATCGAGCGGCTGATGCCCAGATCGTCCAGATCGCGGGTGGTCAGGGCATTCAGTTCGCGCACGGTCTGGCGGTATACGGCGCGGCGGGCGCGGTTTTCCTGCATCCGCTGGATCGCGCTCAGCAGGCGGCCACGCAGGCCGGCGTCGGCGGTGGCGTTGTGTGCTTGGGCGATAACAGCCATGGTCGTATCCTTTCGGTTCATCTCGTCTGCGCCGTTCCCGGATTGGCCCGGCGTTTCGTTGAGTTGAAGATGGCCCCATCGACGGCGTTTCACAACGGATGGTTTCGTAATGCTGCCATGCAGCAATTGCATAGCCAAGGCTGACCTATTGCCTTCTTTAACGATGAATTAACGACATAAAATTGACACGATACATCTGTTAGCGATCACGCCGCGGACGCAAAAATCACCTGTTTGAAAGCGGTTAGCGCCGTGCGGTACGGATTGTCGCAGGGGGTGTTGAGGGTCCCGTCTCTATGCTTCATGCTGCCGGGCGAACAAAGACACAGGTCCCTCACATGCCCGTCACACGCGAAACGATCCTTACGGCAATCTCGGATATTGCCCTTCCGCAGGGAGGGACGCTGGGTCAGGCCGACCTGATCCGCGCGCTGACCATCGACCAAGAGACGGTGCGATTCGTGCTGGAGGTCGAGAATGCGGCCACCGCGCAGGCCATGGCCCCGGTCGAGGCCGAGGCCTGTGCCAGGCTGGAACGTATCCCCGGTGTGGCCAAGGTCCAGATCGTCATGACCGCCCCCGCCAAGCCCGCGCCGCCCAAGGCCGTATCGGGGCAGGGCGCCGCCCCGTCCCTGAAGATCGGCGGGCATCCCACGCCCCAGGCCGGTCCGCAGGCGATTCCCGGCGTGCGCCACATCATCGCCGTCGGATCCGGCAAGGGCGGTGTCGGGAAATCCACCGTCACCTCGAACCTTGCCGTCGCCTTGGCGCGCGCGGGGCGCAAGGTCGGCCTGCTGGATGCCGACATCTATGGCCCCTCGCAGCCGCGGATGATGGGCGTCTCGGGCCGGCCTGCCAGCCCGGATGGACAGCGGATCGATCCGATGCATGCGCATGGCGTCACCGTCATGTCGATCGGCCTGATGCTGAAGGAGGGCGAGGCACTGGTCTGGCGCGGCCCGATGCTGATGGGCGCGCTGCAGCAGCTGCTGCAGCAGGTGAACTGGGGCGAACTGGACGTCCTGCTGATCGACCTGCCGCCCGGCACCGGCGACGTGCAGCTGTCGCTGTGCCAGAAGGCCCCCGTCACGGGTGCGATCATCGTGTCCACGCCGCAGGACGTGGCGCTGCTGGACGCGCGCCGTGCGATCGACATGTTCGGCAAGCTGAAGACACCGGTCCTGGGCCTGGTCGAGAACATGTCGACCTATATCTGTCCCAAATGCGGGCACGAGGCGCATCTGTTCGGCCATGGCGGCGTGGCGGCCGAGGCCGAGGCGCTGAACCTGCCGTTCCTGGGCGCCCTGCCGCTGGAGCTGGAGGTCCGGCTGGCTGGCGATTCGGGACGACCGGTGGCCCTGGGCGACGGTGCCGTGTCCGACGCCTACGCCCGCCTGGCCGACCGTCTGGTGCAGGGCGGCATCGCCTGATCTGCGCGAAATCCGGGCTTGCTTTGGGAATGCACGGGACGGTCGGGAAATTGCGGGAAGTGAGGCCAAGAAGACCTCTCGATTTCGTGATCGTCCGTGATCTGTTCCAAAAGTTTTGCAGGGCTGCCTGGATTTTCGACTTGCAGGGCTTTGAACTGTGGTGAAATGGACCCAGTGACCGGCAAAATGCGTTTGTTACTCGCCTTCTAGATGTAGTGTGGCTTTCGCGTCACGCCACCAAACTTTGCCGCATCACTGCCGCTTCTGCGGCATTTCTTGATTCGGGCTCAGGCAAATGCTGCGGCGGAATGCGGCTGGTGGCCTAAGAATACCGTTGCTTCCCATGAAATCCCATGTCACAACCGGATCACGAAAACGGGCAGTTCAAGGGGCGCCAAGACCCCGGACAGGCGAAGCAGACTTCATACAGGCAACCGTTTTCCAACATAGCCGGCCCGCGTCCGCGAGCAGCACCTCCCCCAGGTGGCGTGCGACGGGTCGGCAACCAACCCCGCAAAGGGGCCCGGGTAAATCGGGAACGAGGGCGGCGGATCGGGCAGTGGCAGCGGCCCGATCCGCCCTTTCTCTTTCGGACGTCCCGAAAGAGCAGGACAGTGAGGGCGGGCCCAGGTGGCGCGGAAGTTCAGAGGCACCGAAACCGTCAAGGTCGATGGCAAGGGTCGGATGTCGATCCCGGCCCGGCTGCGCCGCGTGTTCGATGCCGGCGACCCGTCATTCTCGGGGACGAACACCGGGCGCACGCAGCTGGTGGCGGTCTATGGCCCCGACTGGTGGAACTGGCTGGAGCTGTACACCATCGAGGCCATCGAGCAGATCGACGAGCAGATCGACCGCCTGACCCGCGGCAGCCAGGAGCGACGCTGGCTGGAGCTGCTGATGAACGGACAGTCCACCGACCTTGAGATCGACCGCGAGGGCCGCCTGGTCCTGCCCGCAAAGCTGCGCGACAGGCTGGGCTTTGCCGACGGGACCGAGACGATCTTTGAATCGCGCGGCGACTACATCCAGGTCTATCACCCCGAATCGCGTCCCAAAGACGTGCAGGCGCTGGAGGATTTCGCGGCCAGCAAGGGCCCCGAATTCGACCCCCGCGCCTTCCTGCAGCAATCCTCCGAGGGCTAGGGCATGGCGGATCCGCATATTCCGGTCCTGCTGGCGCCGCTGCTGCGCGCGACCGCACCCATCAGGGGCGTCTGGCTGGACGGCACGTTCGGCGCGGGCGGCTATGCCCGCGGCCTGCTGGATGCAGGGGCCGACCTGGTCATCGGCGTCGACCGCGMCCCGTCGGTGTTTCGCATGGCCGAGGCATGGCGCGGCCAGTACGGCGACCGCCTGCGCCTGGTCGAGGGCACGTTCTCGGACATGGACGTCCTGGCCGGTCAGCCGCTGGACGGGGTGGTGCTGGACCTTGGCGTCAGCTCGATGCAGCTGGACCAGGCGGATCGCGGGTTCTCGTTCATGCGGGACGGGCCGCTGGACATGCGGATGGGCGGCGATGTGCCGTCCGCCGCGGACCTTCTGAACAGCGCCGAGGAATCGGACATCGCCGACGTGCTGTATCATTACGGAGAGGAGCGCGCCGCGCGCCGCATCGCGCGTGCCATCGTGGCCGCGCGCCCGCTGACCCGGACCACGCAGCTGACCCAGGTGGTCACCGGCTGCCTGCCGCGCGCCAAGCCTGGGCAGAGCCATCCCGCGACGCGCAGCTTTCAGGCGATCCGCATCTGGGTGAACGACGAGTTCGGTCAGCTGGTCGCGGGCCTGTCGGCCGCCGAACGCGCGTTGAAGCCGGGCGGCCAGCTGGCCGTCGTCAGCTTTCATTCGCTGGAGGACCGGATCGTCAAGCGCTTCATGCAGGCGCGGTCCGATGCGGGCGGCGGCGGCAACCGGTATGCGCCGGTCACGCAGGTCGTGGAGCCCGCCTTCCGCCTGCCCTTCCGCCGTGCGATCGGTCCCGACCCCGAGGAGCTGGACGTGAACCCGCGTGCGCGTTCAGCCTTGCTGCGCGTGGCCGTGCGGACCGACGCTGCGGCGGGCGCGGTCGATGCCCGGTCGCTGGCCATGCCGCATCTTCCGGGAGCTGCGTGATGCGGTCGTTGACCTGTCTGGCCTGCGTGCTGATGCTGATGGGACTGGCCTTCTGGGCCTATCGCGAGAACTATGCCACCCAGGCCGCCATCGGAGAGATGTCCCAGGTTCAGCGCCAGATCGCGGGCCTGCGCGAGGAGCTGGGCGTGCTGCGTGCCGAATGGGCCTTCCTGAACCGCCCCGACCGCCTGCGCCAGCTGGTCGACCTGAACTTCGACCGGCTGGAACTGGGTCCGGTCGAATCGGGGCAGTTCCTGGACCTGGACCACATCGACTATCCCAAGCCGCCCCCGCCGTCGGCCGACATGGTCACCGACCTTCTGCCCGAAACCGATCCTGCCGAGGAGCCTCAGCCATGATCCGCACCCCCCTGCGCCCCCTGGCCCGCATCCTGAGAGCGCGCGAGCGCGGCGAGAACCCCGACGACATCGAGGCCGAGAACCGCCGCCGCCGTCACGAACAGATCCAGGACCGCGCCCGCAGGCGCGCCGAAGGTCGGCTGATCGTCATGGCGGGCTGTTTCATGCTGGCCTTCGGCACGGTCGCGGTGCGCATGGGGACGCTCGCCTCCAGCGCGGCGGCAGAACCGCGCGCGCAGGTGCTGTCGTCGCAGATCATCTCTCAGCGGGCGGACATCACCGACCGGCGGGGCAGGGTGCTGGCCACGAACCTGCTGACCCATTCGGTCTATGCCCATCCCCACCAGATGGTCGATCCCATCGGCACCGCGCAGGGCCTGGCCGAGATCTTTCCCGACCTGGACGTACAGCGCCTGACTCGCGACTTCACCGGCAACCGCAAGTTCATGTGGATCAAGCGCAAGATCAGCCCCGAGCAGATGCAGGCCGTCCACGACCTGGGCGAGCCCGGCCTGCTGTTCGGCCCGCGAGAGATGCGCATCTATCCCAATGCCGACCTGGCCAGCCATATCCTGGGCGGGTCCGGCTTCGGCAGCGAAGGCGTGAACAGCGCCGAGGTCATCGGCGTCGCAGGCGTCGAGAAGGCGTTCGACGCCTGGCTGCGCGATCCCGGCAACGAGGGGGCGCCGCTGGCCCTGTCCATCGACCTGACGCTGCAGCAGGCGATGGAGGACGTGCTGGCCTCGGGCATGAACGTCATGAACGCCAAGGGCGCGACCGGCATCCTGATGGAGGTCGAGACCGGAGAGATCCTGGCCATGGCCAGCCTGCCCGATTTCGACCCCAATGACCGCCCCCGCCCGCTGCTGACCGGAGAGCCGTCGGACAGTCCGCTGTTCAACCGCGCCGTCCAGGGCCAGTACGAGCTGGGTTCGACCTTCAAGATATTCCCGGTCGCGCAGGCGCTGGACCTGGGGCTGGTCAACCCCGCGTCGGGCATCAATGCTGCAGCACCCATGCGGATCGGCCGGTTCCTGATCAACGATTTCCACAATTATGGCAAGGAACTGAGCGTGACGGACGTCATCGTGAAGTCCTCGAACGTGGGAACGGTGCGCATCGCGCAGCTGATCGGGCCCGAGCGGCAGAAGGATTTCCTGGAGAAGCTTGGCCTGTTCGTGCCGACCTCCATCGAGATGGTCGAAGCCCCCACCGGTCAGCCGCTGGTGCCCACGCGCTGGCCCGCCGTCACTGCGGCGACGGTCAGTTTCGGCCATGGGCTGGCGGCCAGCCCGCTGCACCTGGCGGCCGCCTATGCGACGATCGCGAATGGCGGCAAGCGCGTGACCCCCACGCTGGTGCATGGACGACAACGCCCCGAGGGTGAACAGGTGCTGTCGCCCCGTGCCGCCGCGATGGCTGTCGACATGTTGCGCCAGGTCGTCACCCGCGGCACCGCCCGCCAGGCCGAGGTTCCGGGATACGAGGTCGCGGGCAAGACCGGTTCGGCGGACAAGCCCAGGGCCGCAGGCGGGTACTACGAGAATAAGATCATCGCGACCTTTGCGTCGGTCTTTCCGGCCAGCGATCCGAAATACGTCCTCATCACCATGCTGGACGAGCCGTCAACCACCATCAACGGGACTGCGGTGCGTACCGCAGGTCATACCGTCGCGCCCGTCGCCGCGGAAATGGTCCGCCGCATCGGCCCGCTGCTGGGGCTGGAGCCGATCACCGACGAAATCCTGCCGACGATCACCGCGCGCTTCGAACCGCGTGTTGAACCCGACGAGGAGGCTGCGGTAAGGCTCGTCGCAAATCAATGACGGGTGGGACTGTGGACAAGGACGACGTGACGCTGTCGCAGCTGGGGCTGCGCGCCCCCGGTGGGCGTGACCCGCGGATCACGGGGCTGTCCATCGACAGCCGCACGATCAAGCCCGGGCACCTGTTCGCGGCCCTGCCGGGATCGGCCGTCCATGGCGGCGAATTCATCCAGTACGCGCTGCGCATGCAGGCCGCCGCCGTCCTGACCGACCGCCAGGGCGCCGAGATCGCCGCCGACGTCCTGTCGGGCTGGGATGGGGCGCTGATCGTGGCCGAGGATCCGCGCGCAGCCCTGGCCGGCGCCGCGTCGCTGTGGTTCGCCGATCAGCCCGACCATGTCGTGGCCGTCACCGGCACCAGCGGCAAGACCAGCGTGGCCAGCTTCACCCGTCAGATCTGGCAGGCGCTGGGCCACAAGGCGATCAGCCTGGGCACGATGGGGGTCGAGGGTGATCACCAGGCAAAGCTTGCCCATACCACCCCCGATCCGCTGACCCTGCACCGGATCCTGGCCGAGGCGGTCGCCGCGGGCGTCACCCATGCCGCGATGGAGGCCTCCAGCCACGGATTGGATCAGCGCCGCCTGGACGGGGTGCGGGTCGAGGCCGGGGCCTTCACCAATTTCAGCCAGGATCACCTGGATTACCACGCGGGCTTTGACGAGTATTTCGCGGCCAAGGCGCTGCTGTTTAATCGCGTGCTGGAGGACGGCGCCGCTGCCGTCATCAACATCGACAGCCAGCGCGGCCGCCAGATGACCGACATCGCGACCGATCGCGGCCTGGCCCTGACCACCGTCGGCACCGGAGAGGCCGCGATGCTGCGCATCCTGGGCCAGCGCTATGACGCGACGGGGCAGGATCTGCGGTTCTGGGTGATGGGGCGGGCGCATCTGGTGCGGCTGCCGCTGATCGGCGGGTTCCAGGCGGAAAACGTGCTGGCGGCGATGGGCCTGTGCCTGGCCTCGGGCGACAGCGCCGACGACATCCTGCGCGTGCTGCCGCAGCTGACCACCGTGCGGGGCCGGATGCAGCTGGTCGCGCAGCGCGAGAACGGTGCGGCGGTCTTTGTCGACTACGCCCACAAGCCGGGCGCGGTGGTCGCTGCGCTGCAATCGCTGCGCCCGCATGTGATGGGGCGCATCGTCTGCATCATCGGCGCGGGCGGTGACCGCGACCGGGGCAAGCGCCCGCTGATGGGCGAGGCCGCGCGCGATCATGCCGACGTGGTGATCGTCACCGACGACAACCCCCGGACCGAGGACCCGGCCCTGATCCGCGCCGCCGTCATGGCCAGCGCGGGCCCCGACGCGACCGAGATCGCCGACCGGGCCGAGGCGATCCTGCGCGGCGTCGATGCGCTGCAACCGGGCGACGCGCTGCTGATCTGCGGCAAGGGTCATGAGACCGGCCAGATCGTGGGGCAGGACGTCTATCCCTTCGACGATGCCGAACAGGCCTCGGTCGCGGTGGCGGCACTGGACGGTCGCATATGACACTCTGGACATCCGATGACGCCGCAGCCGCCACCGGCGGGCGGGTGACGGCCGCATGGGCCGCTTCGGGCGTGTCCATCGACACGCGCACCATCGCCCCCGGCGATCTGTTCGTCGCGCTGCAGGCCGACCGCGACGGGCATGATTTCGTGGCGCAGGCCCTGGCCAGGGGGGCGGCCGCCGCGCTGGTCAGCCGCATCCCCGACGGCGTGGCGTCTGACGCGCCGCTGCTGGTGGTGCCCGACGTGCTGCGCGGCTTGGAGGATCTGGGCCGGGCGGGCCGCGCCCGCATGACGGGCCGGGTCATCGCCATCACCGGGTCGGTCGGCAAGACCTCGACCAAGGAGATGGCGCGGACCGCGCTGGCGGGGCAGGGCGTGATCCACGCGGCCGAGGCCAGCTACAACAACCATTGGGGCGTGCCGCTGACCCTGGCGCGCATGCCCGCGAACACCGATTTCGCCATCATCGAGATCGGCATGAACCATCCTGGAGAGATCGCGCCCCTGTCGCGCATGGCGCGGCCGCATGTGGCGCTGATCACCACGGTGGCCGCCGCCCATCTGGAGGCCTTCGGCGCGATCGAAGGCATCGCCCGCGAAAAGGGTGCGATCTTCGAGGGGCTGCAACCCGTGGGTCACGCGATCCTGCCCGAGGATCTGCCCGTGACCCAGATCCTGCGCGATTGCGCGGACCGGGCCGGCGCGGTGGTCGTGGGTTTTGGCGAACATGGCGTGGCGCGTCCGCTGCGCATCGTGCCGCAGGACGGGGCGCTGTCCTGCCATGCCCGCATCATGGGCGACACGCTGGCCTTCACCCTGCCCACCACGGGGCGGCATTTCGCGATGAACGCCGTCGGCATGCTGGCCGCGCTGGGCGCGGCGGGGGCCGACCTTGCGCAGGCGGCGGCACATCTGTCGGACTGGCACCCCCCGCAGGGGCGCGGCGCGGTCGAGACGCTGGGCGGCATCCGCCTGATCGACGACGCCTTCAACGCCAATCCGGCATCGCTGTCCGCGGGGCTTGCCACGCTGGCGGGCCTGCAGGGCGGCCGCCGGGTGGCGATTCTGGGCGACATGCTGGAGCTGGGCACGGAAGAGGTCGCGATGCATCGCGCCGTGGCCGACGATCCCTCCATGGCCGCAATCGACCTGGTCCATTGTGCCGGCCCCCTGATGCGGCACCTGCACGAGGCCCTGCCTGCGGATAAGCGCGGGCAATGGACGCAAACGGCGGCCGAACTGGCCGCCCAACCCGACAAACTGATTTCCGCCGGCGACATCGTGCTGGTGAAAGGCTCGAAATCCTCACGGATCTCGATGGTGGTCCAGGCGCTGCGCGCCGGTGCCGCCCAAGACAAAGGATAATGCCATGCTCTACTGGCTCAGCAACCTGTCCGAGGGCGGGGATTTCTTCAACCTGTTCCGATACATCACCTTCCGGGCGGGGGCCGCGTTCTTCACCGCGCTGTTCTTCGGCTTCATCTTCGGACGGCCGCTGATCAACTATCTGCGCCGCGTCCAGAAGAAGGGCCAGCCGATCCGCGACGACGGCCCGCAGAGCCACCTGGCCAAGGCGGGCACGCCGACGATGGGCGGGTTGCTGATCCTGTCGGCGCTGCTGTTCTCGACCCTTCTGTGGGCGAGGCTGGACAACGGCTATGTCTGGATCGTGCTGCTGGTGACGGCGGGCTTTGCGATGATCGGATTTGCCGACGACTATGCCAAGGTGACCAAGCACAACACCAAGGGCGTCAGTTCGCGCATGCGGATGCTGCTGGGTCTGGGCATCGCGGCCTGCGCCGGGATCGCGGCGTCGCTGCTGCATCCCGCGGGGCTGACCAACCAGTTGGCATTGCCGATCTTCAAGGATGTCCTGGTCAACCTGGGCTGGTTCTTCGTGCCGTTCGCGATGATCGTGATCGTGGGCGCGGCCAATGCGGTCAATCTGACCGACGGTCTGGACGGGCTGGCGATCATGCCCGTGATGATCGCCGCGGGCACCCTGGGCATCATCGCCTATACCGTGGGGCGCGTCGACTTCACCGAATATCTGGGCGTCCACCACGTTCCCGGCAGCGGAGAGATCCTGATCTTTGTCGCCGCCCTGATCGGCGGGGGACTGGGCTTTCTGTGGTACAACGCCCCGCCGGCTGCGGTGTTCATGGGCGATACCGGATCGCTGGCCCTGGGCGGCGCGCTGGGCGCCATCGCCGTCGTCACCAAGCATGAGATCGTGCTGGCCATCGTCGGTGGCCTGTTCGTGGTCGAGGCCCTGTCGGTCATCATCCAGGTGCTGTATTTCAAGCGGACCGGCAAGCGGGTCTTCCTGATGGCCCCCATCCACCACCATTTCGAGAAGAAGGGGTGGGGAGAGGCGCAGATCGTCATCCGCTTCTGGATCATCGCGCTGATTCTGGCGCTGATCGGCTTGGCGACGCTGAAGCTGCGCTGATACCGTCCCGTTTTCGCAAGGAGCCACCCATGATACCCGTTCAGGGCGTCGAAGAACTGACCGTCGCGGTGCTGGGGCTTGGCCGGTCCGGCAAGGCGACCGCCGCGGCTCTGGCCGCGGGCGGGGCGCGGGTCGTGGCCTGGGATGACGGCGTCGATACGCGCGACGCGGCCCAGGCCGATGGCCTGAGCATCCTTGACCTGACGCGCGAGGCGAACTGGCAGGGCATCGCGATGCTGATCGTCAGCCCCGGCATCCCGCATCTGTATCCCCGTCCGCACCCGGCCATCGCGATGGCATGGCAGCTTGGCGTTCCGGTCGATAACGACATCGGCCTGTTCTTCCGCAGCTATGCGACCCACGACTGGGACCAGTTCGACCGCGCGCCTCGGGTGATCGCGGTCACCGGGTCGAACGGCAAGTCGACGACCACCGCGCTGATCCATCACGTGCTGGAGGAATGCGGCCGCCCCACGCAGATGGGCGGCAATATCGGCACGGGCGTGCTGTCGCTGGAGCCAGCGGTCGAGGCAGAGGTCGTGGTGCTGGAACTGTCCAGCTATCAGACCGAACTGGCGCGGGCGCTGACGCCCGACGTGGCGGTCATGACCAACCTGTCGCCCGACCACCTGGACCGCCATGCCGGCCTGGGCGGCTATTTCGCGGCAAAACGGCGGCTGTTCTCCGAGGGCGGTCCGGACCGGGCCGTGATCGGTATCGACGACCCCGAGGGGTCGTATCTGGCCAACCAGCTGTCGATGGGTCCCACCGACGACCGGGTGATCCGGGTGTCGTCGGGGCAGAAGCTGGACCGGGCGGCGTGGTCGGTCTTTGCGCGCAAGGGTTTCCTGTCCGAATATCGCAAGGGGCGGCAGGCGGCATCGATCGACTTGCGCGCGATGCAGGGCCTGCCCGGTGCGCACAACCATCAGAACGCCTGCGCGGCTTATGCCGCCTGCCGCGCCGTGGGCCTGGCCCCGCGCGAGATCGAGGCCGCGTTCCACAGCTTTGCGGGCCTGCCGCATCGCAGCCAGACGGTCGCCCAGATCGACGGCGTCCGGTATGTCAATGACAGCAAGGCCACCAACGTGGATGCCGCCGCCAAGGCACTGCAGGCCTTTCCGCGAATCCGCTGGATCGCCGGGGGCCTGGGCAAGGAGGGCGGCATCGCGGCCCTGCAGCCGCATCTGGGTGCGGTCGCCAAGGCCTATCTGATCGGCCATTCCGCCCGCGACTTTGCGCTGGAGATCGGCCAGACCCCGTACGAGATCGCCGACACGATGGAGCAGGCCGTCGCCCGTGCCGCGGCCGAGGCCGAGCCGGGCGACACCGTCCTGCTTGCCCCCGCCGCCGCCAGCTTTGACCAGTATCCGAACTTCGAAAAGCGGGGAGAGCATTTCGTGGCGCTGGTCCAGGCACTGGCCGCAGGGGCCTGAAGGTCAGGTCCAGTTCGGCGGGCGCTTTTCCAGAAAGGCGCCGATCCCCTCGACTGTTTCGGGCAGGGCCATGTTCGTGCACATGACCTGCGCCGTGGCCGCATAGGCGGCGGCGGTTCCCTGTCCCAGCTGGTCGTGGAAGGCCCGTTTGCCCATGCGGATCACCTGGGGCGGCTTGGCCGCGATGCTGTCGGCCAGCCGCATCGTCTCTGCCTCCAGATCCGCGGCGGGGACGACGCGGTTGACCAGGCCCAGCTCCGCCGCGCGGGGGGCGGTGATGAAGTCGCCGGTGGTCAGCATCTCGAACGCGGCCTTGGGCGGGATGGCGCGGGTCAGGGCCACCATCGGCGTGGCGCAGAACAGACCGATGGAGACCCCGTTGACCCCAAAGCGCGCCCCGTCTGCCGCCACCGCCATGTCGCAGGACGCGACCAGCTGGCAGCCCGCCGCGGTGGCAACGCCCTGAACCTGAGCGATGACCGGCTGGGGCAGGGCGGGGATCATCTGCATCAGATGGGCGCAGCGGTCGAACAGATGCGCCAGTTGGTCCGGAGCCATCCCCTGCATCTGCCGCAGGTCGTGGCCGGCACAGAAGGCTTTGCCCTCGGCCGCAAGGATCACGACCCGCGTATCGTCGTCGATCCTGGCAAGGGCCGCGATCAGCGCCTCGATCATCTCCAGCGACAGGGCGTTGTAGGTCGCGGGCCGCGACAGCGTCAGGCGGGTCACGGGCCCAAGGTCGTGTCGCGTCAGCAGGTCGTCCATCTTGCATCCTCCCAAATTTGGCGAAAGCCTAGGCCGGGACGCATCGGGGGGAAAGCATGACGATCGTGATGGACAAGGATGCGCTGAACGCGTTTCTGGCGCGGGACTTTCCGCAGGTGGCCGGCAGCTATCGGGTGGAGGCGGTGACGGCGACGGGGCTGACCGCGCGCCTGATCACGGGGGACGATCATCTGCGGCCGGGCGGGACGGTCAGCGGTCCGTCGATGTTCGCGCTGGCGGACCTGGCGATCTATTGCGCGATCCTGGCGCGGATCGGCCCGGTCGGTCTGGCGGTCACGACGAACGCGTCGATCGACTTCATGCGCAAGCCCGCGGCAGGGGTCGATCTGCTGGCGGAATGCCGGATGCTGAAGCTGGGCCGCGTGCTGGCGGTGGCCGAGGCACTGATCTTTTCCGAAGGGGTGGCGGATCCGGTCGCACGCTGTTCGATGACCTATTCGATTCCGCCGAAATCCAGCGATTTCCGCGCCGTGTGATGGGGTATTCAGATACCTAAGTTTCAAGTCATTGATTTGGCGTCCTTAATCGGGCTTCGCTGCACTTGACGGATGGCGGGCAATCTTCGATATACCGCCATCTCTTACGATTACGACCCTGAAGGGACGACAGATGAAAACCTATACCGCGAAACCGGCGGAGATCGAGAAGAAGTGGATCCTGATCGACGCCGAGGGCGTCGTTCTGGGCCGCCTCGCCACGATCGTCGCCAGCCGCCTGCGCGGCAAGCACAAGCCCACCTTCACGCCGCACATGGACATGGGCGACAATGTCATCATCATCAACGCCGACAAGGTGCAGATGACCGGCAACAAGCGTGAAGACAAGAAGTACTACTGGCACACCGGCCACCCGGGCGGCATCAAGCACCGCACCGCGCGCCAGATCCTGGAAAGCGCGCACCCCGAGCGCGTGGTCGTCAAGGCCGTCGAGCGCATGATCAGCCGCAACAAGCTGGGCAAGCAGCAGATGACGAACCTGCGCGTCTATGCCAGCGCCGAACACCCGCACGAGGCCCAGCAGCCCGAAGTTCTGGATGTCAAAGTCCTGAACAAGAAAAACACCCGGAGCGCATGATCATGGCCGACGACATCAAAACTCTGGACGACCTGAAGTCCGCCGTGTCGGGCACCCCCGCCGCAGCCGTCGACGCCGCGATCAACCGCGAGCCGCAGATCGACAGCCAGGGCCGCAGCTATGCCACCGGCAAGCGCAAGGACGCCGTCGCACGCGTCTGGGTCAAGCCGGGCTCGGGCAAGGTCCTGGTGAACGGCAAAGAGATCAACGCGTATTTCGCGCGTCCCGTTCTGCAGATGATCCTGAAGCAGCCGTTCGAGGTTGCGGGCGTGGTCGGCCAGTACGACGTGCATGCCACCGTCAAGGGCGGCGGCCTGTCGGGCCAGGCAGGCGCCGTCAAGCACGGCATCAGCCAGGCACTGCAGCTGCACCAGCCGCACCTGCGCGCCGCGCTGAAGGCCGCAGGCTTCCTGACCCGCGACAGCCGCGTCGTCGAGCGTAAGAAGTACGGCAAGGCCAAGGCTCGCCGCAGCTTCCAGTTCTCGAAGCGCTGATCTTCGTATCAGGACCAACTTTTCAAGGGGCGCAGCGAAAGCTGCGCCCCTTTCGCGTTCCGAAACTGCCACCCCGGCAGGCATCCTTGCCGAAATTCAGGGCCGAATGGATCCAGGCCCCTGTGATTCACCCTGATTCCGTCATCGCCCCGACATGATTCCATGCTTTTGTGGCACCGTAGATCGATGGCAGTTCTTGGGGATGCCTTAGCCTCCCTTAATTTGCAACGCTAAATCAATGCGTTGCAGTTTTATTGCCGTGATCCGCCATTTTCTTGTTGCGTGCATTTGTTCTCGGGCCTAAACACCGCTTCACCGAAGGCGGGAACGCTGGAGGGGCCGGGAAGGCGGTGCTGGGAAGCGCGGTTGGATCGGGAGACATTCTGGGGATTGGGTGACGGTTGTGGCGTCGAGTTGACGTCGTGATCGTGATTTTGGTTCTCTTGCTTTTTGACATTGATGGATATCTGAAGAGATATGCGGGCGGTTCGGTCGTCATACGATC
>NZ_WEKR01000024.1:0-56021 GCF_024105395.1 Paracoccus sp. 08
GCCCAAGCGCCAGACCGCAGCCGGTGGCCACCAGCGGCGCCGTGGGTCCGGTGCAGGTCACCCGCCTGGACCAGGGCAACCCAGACCACACCGGCACGCAAAGCCCCCGCCGCGCCGGGCTGCCGGCCGACCTGTGGGCGGGCAGCGACCCCGCGCGGCTGTCGCAGATGGTGCTGGCCACGCCCGCCCGCCTGCAATCCATGCAGGCGTTGCTGAAGCGTGTGCTGACCGCACAGTTGGCCCCCCCCACCGCGCCAGAAGGGATGCGGGGACAGCTGTTCCTGTCGCGCGCCGACCGCCTGCTGGACATGGGCGCGCTGGACGAGGCGCAGTCGCTGCTGGTCGCCGCCGGCCCCGGCCAGCCCGAGATCTTTCGCCGCATGTTCGACATCGCCCTGCTGGAGGGCGACGAAGGCCGCGCCTGCGCGATCATGAACGGCACCCCCGGCATCGCGCCCAGCTTTGCGGCACGCATCTTCTGCCTGGCGCAGACCGGGGATTGGGCTGCGGCGGCGATCGGCCTGCACGGGGCCGAGGCGCTTGGCCTGATCGACGAACGCCAGGCGATCTTGCTGACGCATTTCCTGGACGACGCCTTCGTCGACACGGCAGAGCTGCTGGCCCCCGCCGACCGCATGACCCCGCTGGAATTCCGCATCTACGAGGCCGTGGGACAGCCCCTGCCAACGCAGCCCCTGCCGGTGGCCTTCGCGCAATCCGACCTGCGCCTGAACAGCGGCTTCAAGGCCCGGCTTGAGGCTGCCGAGCGTCTGGCGCGCACCGGCGCCCTGCCCGCCACGACCCTGCGCCAGATCTATGGCGAACAGCGGCCCGCGGCATCGGGCGGGGTCTGGGAACGCGCCGGAGTCATGCGCACGCTGGAGGCGGCGCTTGCGGGCGGCGATCTGGCGCAGGCGTTGCCCCGCGCCTTCGACGAATTCCGCGCGGCCGGGATGGCCGACCTGCTGGCGGCGATGGTCGCGGCCGACCTGCCCACCGGCATCACCGATCCCCGCGCCGCCGAGGTGGCCGACCTGATGCGCGCCTGGATGGGCCTGCCCGACAGCGTGATCCCCGATCCCGCGCCCGAGATGGCCGCACCCCCCGCCACGCCCCCCGACACCCGTCGCGGAGAGGCGCTGCTGACCGCGATGGCCGATATCGACGCGGCGCTGGAGGGCGATCTGGCCCGCGCCGGGCGTGGCATAGCCATGCTGCGCGCCCTGGGTCTGGACCCCGATGCCGACCGCGCCGAGGCGCAGATCACCCTTCTGCCGCAGATGCAGGCCCCGCAATGAGCGCCGACCACAACGCCATCGGCGCCTTTCTGGACGCCCAGGCCGCCGAGGCCGGGGCCGCGCGGAACACGCTGCTGGCCTATGGCCGCGACCTGCGCGACCTGTCGGACTGGCTGGGCGCGCGGGCGCTGACGCTGGCCGGGCTGACGCGCGAGCAGGTCGAGGATTACCTGTCCCATTGCGACGCGCAGGGCCTGTCGCGGGCCACCCGTGCCCGCCGCCTGTCGGCCATCCGCCAGTTCACCCGCTTTGCGCTGGAGGAGGGCTGGCGCGAGGACGACCCCGCCATCCGCATCGCGGGCCCCGGCCGTGCCAAACGCATCCCGCGCACGCTGGACCGGGCCGAGATCCAGGCGTTGCTGGACGCCGCCCCCGGCATCGGCCGGGGCCGGATCGACCGCACGCGCAACATGTGCCTGATCGAGCTGCTGTACGCGACCGGCATGCGCGTCACCGAGCTGGTCAGCCTGCCGGTGGCCGGGTGCCGGGGCGATCCGGCGGTCCTGGTGATCCGCGGCAAGGGCGGCAAGGACCGGATGGTCCCCCTGGGCCAGGCCGCGCGGACCACCCTGCGCGACTGGCTGGAGATCCGTGACAACGCCCCCCAGGGCAGCCCGCTGTACCGCCTGCTGGCGGGTCGCGGCGCGCGCTGGCTGTTCCCCGCACCCGGCGCGGCGGGCCACCTGCCGCGGCAGAGCTTTTCGCGCCTGCTGGGCCAGATGGCGGTGGCGGCGGGCATCGATCCCGCGCGCGTGACGCCGCACGTGATCCGCCACGCCTTCGCCACCCACCTGCTGGAAGGCGGCGCCGACCTGCGCAGCATCCAGATGCTGCTTGGCCATGCCGATCTGGGCACGACGGAAATCTATACTCATGTGCTGAACCATCGCATGCGCGATCTGGTTCTGAACCACCACCCTCTGGCGCGCGGCGTGTCGCCTGACGATGCCGCCAACACCAACTGACCGGGACCTCATGGACCAACTTACCTCTGCGCTCGACTTTGCGGCCGTCGTCACCATCGCGGCGATCCTGATCTGCCTGATGCTGTCGGCCTTCTTTTCGGGGTCCGAGACCGCGCTGACCGCATCCAGCAAGGCCAAGCTGCGGGCCCGCGCCGATCGGGGCGACAGCGGCGCCGAAGCCGCCGTCCGCGTGACCGCCGACAGCGAGAAGCTGATCGGGGCGATCCTGTTGGGCAACAACGTCGTCAACATCCTGGCCGCCAGCCTTGCGACCGCGCTGTTCACGCGCCTGCTGGGCGCGGGCGGCGTGGCGATCGCCACGCTGGTGATGACCGTGCTGGTGCTGATCTTCTCCGAGGTGATGCCCAAGACGTACGCCATCTCTGCCCCCGAAAAGGTGGCAAGCCTGGTGGCACGTCCCATCGGCATCCTGACCGTCATCCTGTCCCCGATCGTCAGCGTCGTGCGCCTGATCGTGGGGGGCATGCTGTCGGTGGCCGGCCTGAAGACCGATCCCGGCAAGCACATGTTTTCGCTGGAGGAGGAGATCGAGGGGGCGCTGTCCCTGGGCCACGCACAGGGCGCGGTGAACAAGGAGGACCGCGACCGCCTGCTGGGTGCGCTGGACCTGGGCAACCGCACGGTCGAGGAGATCATGCGCCACCGTTCTGAGATCCAGATGATCGACGGCGACCTGCCCCCCGAGAAGATCCTGGAACTGGTCCTGGCCAGCCCGCACACCCGCCTGCCCGTCTATCGCGAGGAGCGCGAGAACATCGTGGGCGTGATCCACGCCAAGGACCTGCTGCGCGCGGTGAACCGGGCCGTGGGCGATGCGGGCGATGCCAGCGCCGCGCGGCGGTTCGATCTGGCCGCGGTGATGATGCCCCCCTATTTCGTCCCCGAGACCAGCGTCCTGGACGAGCAGATGCGCGAGTTCCTGAAACGGCGCACGCATTTCGCGCTGGTCGTGGACGAATACGGATCGCTGCGCGGCCTGATCACGCTGGAGGACATCATCGAGGAGATCGTCGGAGAGATCGCCGACGAGCACGACACCGAGGAGGACCAGACCCTCAAGCCCAACACCCAGGGCGATTACCTGGTCGAGGGCGGCATGACCATCCGCGACCTGAACCGCCAGCTGGACTGGACCCTGCCCGACGACGAGGCCAACACCATCGCGGGCCTGGTGATCCACATGGCGCAGTCGATCCCCGAACAGGGACAGGTGTTCAGTTTCGCGGGCTATCGCTTCGAGGTCGTCACGCGGCGCGAGAACCGCATCACCCGGCTGCGCATCCGCCCCCTGCCCACGGCCACCGACGGCTGACCGGCGGCGGCTTGCAACCGCCTGTGCCAACCCATAACAACGCGCCAACCCCATGCGCTGCAAGGAATCCCCCATGGACATCGCCGCCCGTCGCACCGCCGACCCCGCCCACTGGAACCTGGCCAGCGCGATCCGCGTGCTGTCCATGGACGCGGTCGAGGCCGCCAATTCCGGCCATCCCGGCATGCCGATGGGCATGGCGGACGTGGCCACCGTCCTGTTCCGCAACCACCTGAAGTTCGACGCCAGCGCGCCGCACTGGTTCGACCGCGACCGGTTCATCCTGTCGGCGGGCCACGGGTCCATGCTGATCTACAGCCTGCTGCACCTGACCGGCTATGAGCAGATGACGCTGGACCAGGTGCGCAACTTCCGCCAGCTGGGCGCGATCACCGCGGGCCATCCGGAATACGGCCATGTCGAGGGGGTCGAGACGACCACCGGCCCCTTGGGCCAGGGCATCGCCACCGCCGTGGGCTTCGCCATCGCCGAGGAGGCGATGCGCGCCGAGTTCGGGGCCGATCTGTGCGACCATCGCACCTGGGTCATCGCCGGCGACGGCTGCCTGATGGAGGGCATCAGCCACGAGGCCATCGCCCTGGCCGGCCACCAGAAGCTGGGCCGCCTGATCGTGCTGTGGGACAACAACGACATCACCATCGACGGCCGCGTCAGCCTGTCGGACGCGACCGACCAGCATGCCCGCTTTGCCGCCGCCGGCTGGCGCGTCCTGTCCTGCGACGGGCATGACGCCGCCGACATCGACCGCGCGCTGAGCCAAGCCGCGCAGGATGACGGCCGCCCGACGCTGGTCGACTGCAAGACGATCATCGGCTTTGGCGCTCCGAACAAGGCCGACAGCAGCAAGGCCCACGGCTCTCCGCTTGGCGCGGACGAGATCGCGGCCACCCGCGCGGCCTACGGCTGGAGCCATGAGCCCTTCCACCTGCCCAACCAGATCGTCGCGGACTGGCGGGCCATCGGCCAGCGCGGTGCGGCGCAGCGCGCGGCGTGGAACGACCGCGTGGACGCGCTGTCCGACGAGGCGCGCAACGACTTTGCCCGCCGCATCGGCAACGAGGTCCATCCGCGCCTGAACGCGATCATCGACGCCTTCAAAGTCCAGACGCTGGAGGCCAAGCCCAAGGTCGCCACCCGCAAGGCCTCCGAGAACGTGCTGGAGGTGCTGAATGCCGAAATGCCCGAGAATTTCGGCGGATCGGCCGACCTGACCGGATCGAACAACACCAAGACCGGCGGCCAGGGCGTCTTCAGCGCCGAAAACCGCATGGGCCGCTATCTGCATTACGGCATCCGCGAACACGGCATGGCGGCGGCGATGAACGGCATCTGGCTGCATGGCGGGTTCCGCCCCTATGGCGGGACGTTCCTGACCTTCACAGACTATGCGCGCGGGGCGATGCGCCTGTCGGCCCTGATGGGCCTGCCGGTCGTCTATGTGATGACCCATGACAGCATCGGCCTGGGCGAGGACGGCCCGACCCACCAGCCGGTCGAGCACCTGGCGATCTGCCGCGCCACGCCCAACACGCTGACCTTCCGCCCCTGCGATCAGACCGAGACTGCCGAAGCCTGGGAGATCGCCCTGTCGCAGGACGCGACGCCGTCGGTCCTGGCCCTGTCGCGTCAGAACCTGCCGCTGCTGCGCCAGGAGACCGGAGAGAACCTGACCGCCAAGGGCGCCTATGTCCTGCGCGAGGCCTCGGCCACGCCCAAGGTCGTACTGATGGCCACCGGATCGGAGGTCGAGATCGCGGTCGCCGCGCGCGATGCGCTGGAGGGTCAGGGCATTCCGACCCGCGTCGTGTCCGTCCCCTCGATGGAGCTGTTCCGCGACCAGCCGCGCGACTATCGCGCCGAGGTGCTGCCTGCGAACACCGTGCGCATCGCGATCGAGGCCGCGGTGCGCCAGCCTTGGGACTGGCTGCTGCTGGGAGAGCGCGGCCAGGAGGACCGCTCTGCCTTCGTCGGCATGGAAGGGTTCGGCGCCTCGGGTCCCGCGCCCGAACTGTACAAGGAGTTCGGCATCACCGCCGAGGCTGTCGCAGAGCGCGCGAAAGCGCTGCTGTGATACCCGGACCGACCGTCGCGATGGGTATTTGGGCAAAGGAGAAACTGCGTCTTCGTTGCCCAGACGCCCATGACCGCGCCTTCTGATGCGCGTCCTGGCGCGCGCATTCGCGCTGATGGGTCGGGAGCGGGATGGATTGCGGCGGCCCGGATCGGACCAGGCACGAGGCATCGCGCTGCTGCTGGCGGCGATCCTGGGTTTTACGCTGATGGATGCGACAGCCAAGCACCTGACGCAGACCTATCATCCGGCGCAGGTCATCTGGGCGCGGTTCATCGGAAACCTGCTGATCTTTGCGCTGATCTTTCGCGGGGCCATGCTGCCTTTGCTGCGCACGCGCCAGCCGGGCATGCAGTTCGCGCGGGCGATGATGCAGCTTGGTTCGGTCGGGCTGTTCTTCACCTCGCTGCAATACATCGGCCTGGCCGAGGCGACGGCGATCATGGACCTGAACCCGGTCCTGATCACGCTTGGGGGTGCCCTGTTCCTGGGTGAGAAGGTCGGCCCACGACGGCTGGCGGGGATCGCGGTGGCACTGGTCGGCGCGCTGCTGATCATCCGTCCCGGACTGGGCGTATTCCAGCCTGCGGCGCTGCTGCCACTGGCCGGGGCCTTCACCTATGCCGCGGGGGCGTTGCTGACGCGCGTCGTGCGGACCGATTCGGTGGCGACCTCGGTACTGTGGTCGGCCGTCGTCGGCACCATCGCCTCCAGCATCGTGGTGCCGATGTTCTGGCAGCCGGTCGCGGCGGGCGATCTGTGGGCATTCGCCGCGCTGGCGGTGTTCGGCACGGTCAGCCAGTACCTGCTGGTCAAGGCGTTCAGCGCGGCCGAGGCGGGGACGCTGGCGCCCTTCGGCTATACGGGGCTGATCTGGGCCGGGCTGTGGGGGTTCGTTTTCTTCGGGCAGCTTCCGGATGTCTGGACCGTCACCGGCGCGGTCATTATCGTGGCCGCGGGGCTGTATGTCTGGTCGCGCGAGGCGCGGGCCGCCAAGGGGGCGTGATGCGCGATGACCGATCCACGATAACCGACCGGCTGGCCAACGGCGCGTTCGTGGCAATCATGGGGCTGGCACGCCTGCTGCCCTATTCGCGCCGCATCCCGGCGATGGGCTGGGTGTTTTCGCATATGATCGCGCCCATCGCCGGCTGGCGCAGGCGCATCCGCGACAACCTGGCGCTGGCCCGCCCCGACCTGTCCCCGGCAGAGATCGAGGCGCTGGTGCGCGCCGTTCCCGACAATGCGGGCCGGTCGGTGGCAGAGATCTATTCCGCCGATGAATTCACGGATCGTATCCGCACGGCCGATCCGCTGCAGGGCCCTGGCCTTGGCGCGCTGGAGGAGGCTCTGGACAGCCATCGCCCGGTGATCCTGGCCTGCGCGCATTTCGGCAATTACGACGCGATGCGGGCCGCGCTGGCCGCGCGCGGCTGGCCGGTCGGCGCCCTGTACCGCCCCATGAACAACGAAGCGTTCAACCGCCATTACGTCCCCGCCATCACCGCCATTGCCGAGCCGCTGTTCCCGCGCGGCAGGGCCGGATTGGCGGCGATGCTGCGGTTTCTCAAGGGTGGCGGCTGGCTGGCCTTGGGTTTCGATCAGTTCGACCGCGAGGGGGCGGAGCTGCGGTTCTTCGACCTGCCCACGCGGACGGTGCTGACGCCGGCGGACCTGGCCCGCCGCTATGACGCGCTGCTGGTACCGATCTGCGGCATCCGTCAACCGGACGGGCTGTCCTTCAAGGTCCATGTCGGCGCGCCCATCGCGCATGGCGATTCCCGCGCGATGATGCAGGCGCTGAACGACGACCTGGAGATGCTGGTGCGGCGCCACATGGACCAGTGGTTCTGGGTCCACCGCCGCTGGAAATGAAAAGGCCCCGCATCGGCGGGGCCCTGTCGTGATCAGATGGCGGCGGCGGTCCGCACGGGCGCGGCGTTCTCGCGCCGGGCGCGCAGTTCCTCGGCGACCAGGAAGGCCAGCTCCAGCGACTGGCTGGCGTTCAGGCGCGGATCGCAGGCAGTGTGATAGCGGTCCGACAGATCCTCGTCCGTGACGGCGCGCACGCCGCCGGTGCATTCGGTCACGTCCTTGCCGGTCATCTCGAAATGCACGCCGCCGGGGATCGTGCCCTCGGCCTTGTGGACGCCGAAGAATTCGCGGACCTCGCGCAGGATCGAATCGAAGGCACGCGTCTTGTAGCCGGTCGACGACTTGATGACGTTGCCGTGCATCGGATCGCACGACCAGACGACGTTCGCGCCCTCGTCCTGCACCGCGCGGATCAGGCGCGGCAGGTGGTCGCCCACCTTGCCCGCACCAAAGCGTGCGATCAGCGTCAGGCGCCCGGCCTCGTTGGCGGGGTTCAGCTTGGCCATCAGCACCTTGAGGTCGTCCGCCGTGGTCGTCGGGCCGCATTTCAGGCCGATCGGGTTCTGCACGCCGCGGCAGAACTCGACATGCGCGCCGTCAGGCTGACGCGTCCGGTCGCCGATCCAGATCATGTGGCCCGACCCCGCCACCGGCAGGCCGGTGGTGCTGTCGATGCGGGCCAGGGCCTCTTCGTACTCCAGCAACAGGGCCTCGTGGCTGGTATAGAAATCGACCTTGGACAGCTGGTGCGCGGTGTCGGAATTGACGCCCGCCGCCTGCATGAAGGCCATCGCATCGCCGATGCGGCCGGCGATGTCGCGGTACCGCGCGGCCTCGGGGCCGCCCACAAAATCGGCGATCCAGCTTTGCACGCGGTGCATGTCCGCGAAGCCGCCGGTCGAGAAGGCGCGCAGCAGGTTCAGCGACGCCGCCGCTTGGGTATAGGCCGCCAGCATCCGCGTCGGGTCGGGAATGCGGGCCTCGGGGGTGAAATCGAACCCGTTGATGATGTCGCCGCGATAGCTGGGCAGCTCCACCCCGTCCATCACCTCGGTCGGCGCGCTGCGCGGCTTGGCAAACTGGCCCGCCATGCGCCCGACCTTGATCACGGGCATCTGCGCGCCCCAGGTCAGTACCACGGCCATCTGCAGCAGCACCTTGAAGGTGTCGCGCAGGTTGTCGGCGCTGAATTCGCTGAAGCTTTCGGCGCAGTCACCGCCCTGCAGCAGGAAGGCCCGGCCCGCGGCGGCGTCCGCCAGCTGGGCGCGCAGGCGGCGCGCCTCTCCGGCAAAGACCAGCGGGGGATAGCGGCGCAGCTGCGATTCCACCCCCGCCAGCGCGGCGGGATCGGTATAGTCGGGCATCTGGACGCGCGGATAGGCGCGCCAGCCGGCCTTGTCCCAATCCTGGGTGGCGGTCTTGCGGGTCTGCTGCGTCATGTCCTGCGCTCCTTGAAAATGTCGCGTCGGTATAAACGCTAACAGTCGGCAGGAAAAGGGTCTGCCGCGGCCCTCCGGAAAGCCCCCTTGCCGCGGCGTCAAAAGGCTGTTTGGGTGCGGGGCGCAACCGCATGCAAAGATAGCCCCCATGCCATCCGAAAAACCGCGACGCTTCACCTTCCTGTTGCTGGATCGATTCACCATGCTGCCCTTCACGGCTGCGATCGAGCCCCTGCGTCTGGCCAACCGCGCGTCGGGGCAGACGCTGTTCGACTGGCGCCTGGTCGGGCCGCGGGGCGACGTGGCGACGTGCTCGAACGGGACGCGCGTGATGCTGGACGGCGGACTGGACCTTGACGCCCCCCCGCCCGGCCGGGACGAGGTCGTGATCGTCTGCGGCGGCACCGACATCGCGCGCGAGGCGACGCGCCCGGTGCTGGCCTGGCTGCGCCGGCAGGCGCGCGGCGGGGCGGCGATGGGGGCGGTCTGCACCGGCACCTGGATCCTGGCCGAGGCCGGTTTGCTGGACGGCCGCAAGGCCACCATCCACTGGGAGAACCACGACGGCCTGGCCGAAGCCTTCCCCGAGGTCGACCTGTTCCGGTCGGTTTTCGTCCATGACGGCAACCGGCTGACCGCGGCGGGCGGGACCAGTTCGATCGACCTGATGCTGCACCTGATCGCGCTGGCGCAGGGGGACGCGCTGGCCGCGGACGTGGCCGACCAGATGCTGCACACCGCTATCCGAACCGACCAGGACAGCCAGCGCCTGTCGATCCCCACCCGCATCGGCGTGCGCCATCCGCGCCTGGCCGCCGTCATCGCGCGGATGGAGGCGAACCTGGAGGACCCGGTCAGCCCCGCCCAACTGGCGCTGGATGCGGGCATGTCCACCCGGCAGCTGGAACGTCTCTTCCGCCGCTATCTGAACCGCAGCCCCAAGCGGTACTACATGGAGACCCGGCTTTCCCGCGCCCGCAACCTGCTGATGCAGACCGAGATGTCGATCATCGAGATCGCCCTGGCGTCCGGGTTTTCCAGCCCGTCGCATTTCTCGAAATGCTATCGTGCGCAATATGGCAGCACGCCCTATCGCGAACGCGGCACCTCGGCGTCGATCCCGGCCTGAGCTGCGGAAATCGTTAACTTTTCCTAAATCAGTTAACCAAGCTTTAACCATTGTCGCCCTAGGGTCCGGCACTGCCCGGTGACATGTGACTGCCGGGTCTGTTCGACCGGCAGCACAAGGGTTCTCCATGGAACATACGATCACGGTTTTGACGATCAGCAATGTCATCCCCGCCGGAGACATCGGCTTGCATTACGACGCGCCCTGGTCGAACGGCGCGCCGATCGTGATGAATGACCCGATCCTCAGCACGATCGTCATCAGCGATGATGACGACGCATTCCGCAGCGGCACCTATACATACGATGAGACGGACCAGCTTCTGGTCCATGACGCGGTCTTTGGTCACGGGGACAATGCAAAGATCACCCCTGCGGGAACGCAGATGTCGAATTTCGTCGCCTCGATCATCACCTCTGACGCGGAAGACAGCTATGTCGTCATGTATCCGCGCAGCTACGAGCATTATGGCGCCGGCATCGAATTCGGGGGCCGCCAGTCGCTTCTGATCTTCCCCATTCCCGATGAGAACGGGATCGAGCCGGTCTTTGATCCCGGGGCGCGCTATACTTATGCGGGCGTTCGCAGCTTCGGGCCGGGTGACGACGCCCAGCCCTGGCCTGCCCCCACGGCGTCGGCCTGTTTTGCGCAGGACACGCTGATCCAGACGGCATCCGGGCCGTGCAGGGTCCAGGACCTGCGTCCCGGCACGCTTTTGCGGACGATGGACCACGGCTATCAGCCGGTCCTATGGATCGGTCATCGCCGGATGCAGGCCCGCGATCTGGACCAGCGTCCCGACCAGCGGCCGATCCGGATCGCGGCCCATGCCCTGGGCCCCGGCCAGCCCGGGCGCGATCTGGTCGTGTCGCCCCAGCATCGGCTGCTGATCCGCTCTCCCATCGCCGAGCGCATGACCGGCGAGGCGGAGGTTCTGGTCGCGGCGCGTCATCTGGTGGGCCTTCCGGGCATCACGGTGCAGGGCGAGCGTTGCGACGTCACCTATTGGCACGTGCTGCTGGCCGATCATCAGGTGCTGGTGGCCGAGGGCGCATGGGCGGAAAGCCTGCTGCCCGGTCCCGTCGCCCTGCGCGCCCTTGGGGCGCAGAACGCCCGGCGGATCAGGCAGCTGACGGCGGGACGCGCGCTGACGCCCGCGCGGCCGCTGCTGTCGGGTCGCCATGCCCGGCGCCTGGTGCAGCGGCATGATCGCAACCGCAAGGCGCTGCTGGACGCCTAGAGACCGACCAGGGCGCGGGCGAATTCGTCCGCGTCAAAGGCGTCCAGGTCGTCGATCTGTTCGCCCACGCCGATCGCGTGGATCGGCAGGCCGAAGCGGTCGGCCAAGGCCACCAGCACGCCGCCGCGCGCCGTGCCGTCCAGCTTGGTCATCACCAGTCCCGAGATATTGGCCAGCTTGCGGAAGGTCTCGACCTGGCTCAGCGCGTTCTGGCCGGTGGTGGCGTCCAGCACCAGCAGGGTGTTGTGCGGCGCGTCGGGGTCCTTCTTGCGGATCACGCGGACGATCTTGGCCAGCTCCTCCATCAGGTCCTGGCGGTTCTGCAGGCGGCCGGCGGTGTCGATCATCAGCAGGTCGGCGCCATCGGCCTCGGCCCGGACCATCGCGTCCCATGCCAGGCTGGCCGGGTCGCTGCCCTGCGGCGCGACCATCACCGGCACGCCGGCCCGCTGGCCCCAGACCTGCAGCTGTTCGACCGCCGCGGCGCGGAACGTGTCGCCCGCGGCGATCACCACCGACTTGCCCGCGGCGCGGAACTGGCTGGCCAGCTTGCCGATGGTGGTCGTCTTGCCCGCGCCGTTGACGCCCACGACGAGCACCACCTGCGGCTTTTTCGGATAGATCGGCAGGGGGCGGGCGACCGGGGCCATGATGCGCCCGATCTCGGTCGCCAGAAGCTGTTTGAGCTCGGTCGAGGAGATGCGCCGGCCCATGCGCCCCTCGGCGATGTTGGCTGTGACGCGCAGGGCCGTCTCGACGCCCAGGTCGGCTTGGACCAGCATGTCCTCCAGCTCCTCCAGCATCTCGTCGTCCAGGGCGCGGCGTGGCTCCTCGACCTGCGCCTCGGCGCGGCCGAACAGACGCCCGACCAGCCCCGACGGTTCGGGCGCCGCGGCAGGGGCGACGGGAGCCGTCGCGGTCTCTCCGACGATATCATCCAGCCCCGCCCCGATCTTGGAGGAGGACCGCGTCAGCCGCTCTCGCAGTTTGGTAAAGAACGCCATGATCCGACCTTTCGCTGTGCCGGGCGGACCCTACCCGCTTGCGGCGCCAAGGAAAAGCCGCCCCGACGGATCGGGGCGGCTTTGATGTCCCACGGTTCGGGGGCGCGTCAGCCGCGCATCTGCCGGATCAGCCCCGCCAGCGCCTCGGTCGAGGGGTCGTGGCCGGGCGCGGCCTCTCCCTTCAGCAGCGGTTCGACCTTGAGGGCCAGTTCCTTGCCCAGCTCGACCCCCCACTGGTCAAAGCTGTTGATGCCCAGGATCACGCCCTCGACAAAGACGCGCTGTTCGTACAGCGCGACGATCTGGCCCAAGGCGAACGGGGTCAGCTGCTCCATCAGCAGCGTGGTCGAGGGCCGGTTGCCGGGGAACACGCGATGGCGGGCCTGACGGTCCAGTTCGGCGCCCTCAAGACCCTTGGCCTGCATCAGGGCGCGCGCCTCGTCCAGCGACCGTCCCCGCATCAGCGCCTCGGACTGCGCCAGGCAGTTGGCGGCCAGCAGGATGTGGTGATGCGCCAGGTCCGGCTCGTGCCCGCGCGCGGCAAGGATGAACTCGCAGGGGACGGGCATCGTGCCTTGGTGGATCAGCTGATAGAAGGCGTGCTGGCCGTTGGTGCCGGGTTCGCCCCAGACGACGGGGCCCGACACGACCTCCAGATCGCCGCCGTCCATGGCCACGCGCTTGCCGTTTGATTCCATCTCCAGTTGCTGCAGATAGGCGGGCAGGCGCATCAGGCGGTTGTCATAGGGCAGCACCGCGCGGGTCGGATAGCCGCAGATCTGGTGATGCCAGATGCCCGTCAGGGCCAGCATCACCGGCAGGTTCTGCGCCGGTTCGGCCGTGCGGAAATGCGCGTCCATCGCCGCGCCGCCGGCCAGGAACTGGTCGAACGCCTGCGGCCCCACGGCCAGCATCAGGGACAGCCCGATCGGGCCCCAGACGGAATAGCGTCCGCCGACCCAATCCTCGAAGCCGAAGACACGGTCTTCGGCGATTCCGAAATCGGCGGCCTTGGCGGCGGCGGTGGACAAGGCCACAAACTGTGCGCCCGGATCGGTGACCGAGGCGGCCATCCAGTCGCGAGCCGTCTGGGCGTTGGTCATCGTCTCGATGGTGGTGAAGGTCTTGGAGGCGACGATCACCAGCGTCGTGGCCGGGTCCAGCCCCTTCAGCGTGTCGGCGATGTCGGCACCGTCCACGTTGCTGACGAAATGCGTGCGCGGCCCGTCGTGATAGGGCGCCAGCGCCAGCACCGCCATGGCCGGGCCAAGGTCCGACCCGCCGATGCCGATATTGACCACGTCGGTGATGCGACCGCCCTGCCCCGCAAATCCGCCGTCGCGGACCTGGGTCGCAAAGCGGGTCATGCGCTGATGCGTCTCGCGCACGGCGGGCATGACGTCCTGGCCGTCGACGGTGACGCTGCCCTGCAGGTTGCGCAGCGCGGTGTGCAGGACGGCGCGGCCTTCGGTTTCGTTGATCTTCTCGCCCGCGAACATCGCGTCGCGGCGGGCCGCCACGGGGGCCGCCAGTTCCAGCAGCAGATTACGCGCGCCCGCGTCGATCATCGTTTTGGAATAGTCGAAGGTCAGTCCGTCCGCCTGCACCCGGTAATCGGTGGCGCGGTCGGCGTTGAACAGCGCCTCGATCCGTCCCGACCCCTGGGCCTTGCGATGATCCTTGAGGCGGTTCCAAAGTGCGGTCATGTCAGTTCCTCATTCGGCCCAATGGACGGTGGCCTGGTCAAGAAAGGCGCGGATCGGCGCCTGCATCGGGTCCGACTTCTGCGCGCGCTCCAGCGCTTCGCGCTTTTCGGGGCCCATGATCAGGACGTGGATGTTCAGCGCGTCGGCCAGCACCGGTCGCGTCAGGGTGATGCGCGGCTCCTCGGCGCCATCGGCGCGGATGGCCATGACGGGAGGCGCGCCTGCGGCCATCGCGGCCTCCAGGTGATCGGCGCCGGGGAACAGGCTGGCGGTATGCATGTCGTTGCCCATGCCCAGCAGAACCACCGTCAGCGGCAGGGTCGGCGCCAGCCGCTCTGCCAGGCCATCGGTCGCCAGATCGGGCGAGGCGTCGCCGGTGTATAGGTCGATATACTCGGCCGCGGCTGCCTTGTCCTTGAGCAGGTGGCGCCGCAGCAGGCGAGAGTTCGACCGCTTGTGATCGCCGTCCACCCACCGTTCGTCGCCCAGGACGACGGTGACGCGGGACCAGTCCAGATCGGTGCCCGACAGCATCTCGAACACGGGCGCCGGAGAGGTGCCGCCCGGCACGCACAGCGTGGCGCGGTCATTGCCACGCAGATGCTGCGCCAGCTGCGAGGCGATGCGGTCGGCGACCGACAGGGCCAGCATCTCGCGGTCGGGGTATTCCTTGAAATCCATGCTCATGCCCTGATCTCCCTCCAGCGACGGTTGTCGCGGTGCATCAGGCGCAACGCCTCCTCGGGCCCCGAGGATCCGCTGTCATAGGGTTCGGGCCGGCGCTTGCCCTCCTCCCAGGACTTGATGATCGGGTCGGTCCAGGCCCAGGCCGCCTCGACCTCGTCACCGCGCATGAACAGCGTCTGGTTGCCGCGGATCACGTCCATGATCAGGCGTTCATAGGCGTCGGGCATGTCCGCGCCCTCCGGCCCCAGGGCATCGGCAAAGGACATGTCCAGCGGCACCTGCACCAGGCGCATGCCGCCCGGCCCCGGCTCCTTGATCATCACCTTGAGGTTCATGCCCTCGTTCGGCTGCAGGCGGATGACCAGCTCGTTGGCCTTGGGATGGCCGCTGTCGTCAAAGATCGAATGCGGCGGTTCCTTGAAGGTGATCGCGATCTCGCTGGTCCGCGCGCGCAGTTTCTTGCCGGTGCGCAGATAGAAGGGCGTGCCCTGCCAGCGCCAGTTGGAGATGCGAACCTTCATCGCGACATAGCTTTCGGTCCGCGAATCGGGGTCCTCGGCGTCGGTCAGATAGTCGCTGCCCTCGCCCTGATACTGACCGCGGACGATGTCGGCGGGCTCCAGCGGCTCCAGCGCGCGGATCACCTTCAGCTTCTCGTCGCGCACGGCGTCGGGGTCGAAGTGATAGGGCGGCTCCATCGCGATCAGGCACAGAAGCTGCATCATGTGGTTCTGGACCATGTCCCGGATCGCGCCGGACTTGTCGTAATAGCTGCCGCGTCCGGCCACGCCCACGGTCTCGGCCACGGTGATCTGGACGTGGTCCACGTATTGCGCGTTCCAGAGCGGTTCGAACAGCACGTTGGCAAAGCGCACCGCCATCAGGTTCTGGACGGTCTCCTTGCCCAGGTAATGGTCGATCCGGTAGATCTGCTGTTCGTTGAAATGCTGCGCCAGCGTGGCGTTCAACGCCTTCGCGCTGGCCAGGTCGCGACCGAAGGGCTTTTCGACCACGATGCGGCTGTCCTCATCGGCGATGCCATGGCCCGCCAGACGCTCGGCGATGTCGCCGAACAGCGCCGGCGCGACCGAGAAGTAGAAGGCATGGACCGCGCCCTTGCGCATCCGGTCCTTCAGCGCCTGCCAGCCGCCCTCGCCCTTGGCGTCGATGGGGACATAGCCCAGCAGGGTCAGGAACTCGGCCAGCTGCGGGTCGTCCGGCTTGGCGCCCGCGAATTCGCAGATGGCCTTGGACGCCTCGGCGCGGAAGGCGTCGTCGTCCTGGTCGGTGCGCGCGGCGCCGATGATCTGGCTGGTGGCCGGGAACTGTCCCGCCTTGAAGCGCCGGTAGAGACCGGGCAGGATCTTGCGATGGGCCAGATCGCCCGTGGCGCCAAAGATCACGAGGTCGAAGTCATCGACCGGAATGACACGAGAGACCATGCTGTCCTCCTGTTGGGTGGCGTTCGCCTTACCCCTTGTTAGCGATAACAGCAATGCCGTTCAACCTTTCACTGCACGCGCCAGCCGCGGAAGACGACAGCGCTTCAGCATCTCGGCCATGCTCATGGCACCGCCGGCGGCCTCTGCACGGTCGCGGGCGGCCTGCAGCGCGGACAGGACCGCGGGCCGGTCGCGCGCCAGTAGATCCAGCAGGAACGCATCGGGATGGATGGCGCGCAGGCCCAGCCCGGCCATCATCCGCTGTGGAAAATCGCGCAGGTTCGCGGTGACGATCAGCGATGCGTCCCCGGCCAGCGCGGCCTCGACCACGTGGCGGTCGGCAGGGTCGGGAAAGTCCAGGTCGATCGCCGCCTGCCCGTCAGCGGCCTGCACCGCCTGTGGAAAGCGCAGGCGCAGCAGCGCGATCTGGGCCCCTGCGACGCTTTCGGCATCAGAGCCGATACGGGCAGCGGCGCGGTGCCATTCCTCCAGGATGCGGTCCGACCAAAGCGCGTGGTAAAGCCCCGCCTGCGCCAGATCGGTCAGGATCTCGCGCAGGATGGTGGGGAACAGCACATTGGCGTCCAGGACGGCGCGCATCAGTCCAGCCGGAAGAATAGCGCCTTGAGATAGCCCGTCTCGGCCAGCTGCGGCAGGGTCGGATGGTCGGGCCCGGCCTGACCCGTGTGGATCAACACCCCGCGCCGCCCGCCGCGCCCGATGCCGCGCGCGCTGACATTGCGGAAGGCGGTCAGGTCCGCCGCGTGCGAGCAGCTGCACAGGACCAGATAGCCACCCGGCGCGACCAACGGCGCGGCCATCTTGGCCACCCGCTCATAGGCGCGCAGGCCCTTCTCCAGCGCGGGCTTCGACGGCGCGAAGGCCGGCGGGTCGCAGACCACCACGTCGAAGGTCCGCCCCTGTTCGGCCAGGGCCTCCAGCGCGTCGAAGGCATCCGACTGCTGCGTCTCCAGCCGGTCCGCGGCACCCATGGCGGACGCACCGCCCCGTGCCAGCTCCAGCGCCGGCGCGCTGCCGTCGATGCAAAGCGCGCTGTCGGCCCCCGCCGCCAGCGCCGCCAGGCCGAAACCACCCACATGGCTGAACACGTCCAGGACCGACCCGCCATCCACCAGCCGCTGTGCGAAGGCGTGGTTCGGGCGCTGGTCGAAGAACAGGCCCGTCTTCTGCCCGCCCAGAAGGTCGGCCAGATAGGTCGCGCCGTTCATGCGGACCTGGACCGGGCCGGATGGGGCCGTGCCGCGGATGACCTCCAGCCGCTCGGCCAGACCCTCCAGGCTGCGCGACCGGCCCTGCCCGTTCAGGACGACCGTGGAGACGCCCGCGACCTCGATCAGCGCATCGGCGATGTCCTCGGCCATGCCGTCGGCCCAGGCCGCGTTGGGCTGGATCACGGCCGCGTCGCCAAAGCGGTCGATGACCAGGCCCGGCAGGCCGTCGGCCTCGGCATGGACCAGACGATAGAACGGCTCGTCATAGATCCGCTCGCGCATCTGCAGGGCGCGGGTCAGGCGCGCGCGCAGCCAGGCGCCGTTGATCACCGCGCCCGGGTCGGTGTCCATCACGCGGGCGATGATCTTGCTGACCGGGTTCACGGTCACCAGGGCCAGCGGCTGACGCTCGGCATCCTCCAGCACCGCCAGGCCGCCGGGGGGCAGCGCCTTGGTGCGGCGGTCCAGCACCGCCTCGTCGGCAAAGACCCAGGGGAAGCCGTGGCGGATCGCCTGCGGCTTGGATTTCGGGCGCAACCGGATCACGGCGCGATCGTTGGGATGGCCGGCGGTCTGGTCGTCGCTGTGCAGTTCGCTCATGGCAAAACTCCTTTTGCGGTCGATCTGACATTTCCCACCCCCGCGCACAAGGCTGGCCACCGCCGATGGTTGAACCGTTAACGCTAACGGCGTATAGTGCCGCAAAGCCAGAGGAGGCACCCATGACCCTTCACGCCATGATCGACCGCGTCACCGACCGCATCCGCGAACGGTCCCACGAGAGCCGCAGCGCCTACCTGGGCAAGATCGCCCGTGCGGCGCAGGACGGCCCGGCCCGTGCGCACCTGTCCTGCGGCAACCAGGCCCATGCCTATGCCGCGATGGACGACAAGGTCGACATGGCGACAACGCGAAAGCCCAATATCGGGATCGTGACGGCCTATAACGACATGCTGTCGGCGCATCAGCCCTTTGAACGCTATCCCGACGTGATCCGCGCCGCGGGTCGCGCGGCGGGGGCCACGGTACAGGTCGCGGGCGGCGTCCCGGCCATGTGCGACGGCGTGACGCAAGGCCGCCCGGGGATGGAGCTGTCACTGTTCTCGCGCGACGTGATCGCGCTGGCCGCCGGGGTGGCCCTGTCGCATGACTGCTTTGATTCGGCACTGTACCTGGGCGTCTGCGACAAGATCGTGCCGGGGCTGATCATCTCGGCCGCGACCTTCGGGCATATCCCGGCGGTCTTCGTCCCCGCGGGTCCGATGCCCTCGGGCCTGCCCAATGACGAGAAATCCAAGGTCCGCCAGCAATTCGCCACCGGAGAGGTCGGCCGCGACGAGCTGATGAAGGCCGAGATGGCCAGCTATCACTCGGCGGGCACCTGCACCTTCTACGGCACCGCGAACACCAACCAGATGCTGATGGAGTTCATGGGCCTGCACCTGCCTGGCTCAAGCTTCGTGAACCCGAACACGCCGCTGCGCGAGGCGCTGACCGTGGCCGCGGTCCAGCGCGCGGCGCAGATCACCAATCTGGGCAACGAATACACTCCCGCCGGTCAGGTGCTGGACGAACGCGCCTTCGTGAACGGCATCGTCGGCCTGATGGCCACGGGCGGGTCCACGAACCTGGTCCTGCACCTGCCCGCCATGGCGCGGGCTGCGGGCGTCATCATCGACATCGCCGATTTCCACGACCTGTCGGAGAATGTGCCGCTGATGGCGCGGGTCTATCCCAACGGGCTGGCCGACGTGAACCATTTCCACGCGGCGGGGGGACTTGGCTACATGATCGGGCAGCTGCTGGAGGCGGGCCTGCTGCATCCGGACGTCAAGACGATCACCGGGTCGGGGCTGGACAGCTATGTCCGCGAACCCAAGCTGGACGGCGACACCATCCGGTGGGAGGACGGCGCGCGCACCACGCTGAACGACCGCATCCTGCGCCCCGCCAACGATCCGTTCGCAGCCACGGGCGGGCTGAAGCAGCTGCAGGGCAACCTGGGCCGCGGCGTCATCAAGATCAGCGCCGTCGCCCCCGAACGCCACCTGATCGAGGCCCGCGCCCGCGTGTTCCAGGATCAGGAATCGGTCAAGACCGCCTTCCGCGCCGGCGAGTTCACCGAGGACACGATCGTCGTCGTCCGCTTTCAGGGGCCGCGCGCCAACGGCATGCCGGAACTGCATTCGCTGACCCCGACGCTGGCGGTCCTGCAAGACCGCGGCCTCAAGGTCGCGCTGGTCACCGACGGGCGCATGTCGGGCGCGTCGGGCAAGGTGCCTGCCGCGATCCACGTCTCGCCCGAGGCGGCGATGGGTGGCCCGCTGGCGCGGCTGCGCGACGGCGACCGGGTGCGGCTGGATGCGGCGAACGGCACGCTGGAATGCCTGGAGGCCGATTTCGACACCCGCGATGCCGCCGTCTTCGACCCCAAAGGCAGCCACGAGGGCCTGGGACGCGAGCTGTTCGCGGCCTTCCGCGCCAATGCCGGGCCTGCGACCGAAGGCGCGGGTGTGGTGGTCTGATCCGTCAGGCGGCGGCGGCGACCTCACAGACGACGCGGCGCAGATAGCCCGCGAAATCCGAGGCCGTCCGCCGCGCTGGGCCGTCCGCCACATAGACGTTCAACCAGGTCGGCGGCAGCGGCGGCAGCCCGCCGCCATGTTCCACATCCTCCAGCCCCGCCTGCGGAATGCCGCGGGGGCGCACGGTGACGCCCAGATCGGCGGCGGCCAGGATGTGCCAGTTCTCGTCCCCGCCCTCTCCGGCAAGGTGGGTCCAGCCGATCCCTGCCGCATCCAGCGCGGCGATGGCCGCGGGATAATAGGCGCAATGCGACGATGTAGCCAGCGCCAGCGGCCGGTCCTGCCACGCGCTGCCGCCCACCGCGCCCACCCAGGCCAGATCGACCTTGGCCAGATGGATCGCGCCCGCCGGCGCCTCGAATTCGGTGGTCAGGATGACGTCATGTTCGCCCCGCCGCATCTGCGCCCGCAGGTCCTTGGTGCGGGCGTCGCGCATGACCAGTTCGACCCGCGGGTAATCCTTGCGAAAGGCGCGCACGGTCTGGGCGACCTTGGCGAACAGCCAGTCGCTGCTGAGACCCACGCGCAGCTTCTGTTCGGGCTGCAGCCCGGTATAGCGCGACAGGATCGCATCGTTCAGCGCCACCAGCTTGCGGCTTTCGCCCAACAGGTCCTGCGCGAAATCCGACAGGATGACCCCGCGGCCGACCTTGGCCAGCATGGGTCGGCCGAACACCTCCTCCAGGCGCTTCATCTGCATCGACAGGGCGCTTTGCGTCATGTTCAGCGCCTCGGCCGCCCGGGTCACGGCACCGTATTCGGCGACCGCCTGCAAGGACCGCAGCGTCGCGATATCCAGATTGCGCATCATCCAGTTTCCCTGATGGATCACATCAAAACCATTCGTTTCACAAATACGCCCTTGGACGATATTCATCAACTGGAAAGATGATCGGAACAATATCCATCATCATTGCTGATTCATTTAATCAAGGAGGCTGAACGATGACCCAGAAGAACGCCCTGCTGCGCGTGGTGACCGGCCATGGCATCCTGCCCCGCCCTTGGTGGGTGGAACGCGTATTGACCATGTTCGACGTACGCCGCACCCGGATCGACCTGTCGCGCCTGTCCGACGACCAGCTGCGCGACATCGGGCTGACCCGCGACGACGTGATCGCCGAAATGTCCCGCCCCATCTGGGACGTGCCCGCCCATTGGCGCCAGGAACGGGACGTCCGCTGCTAGGCCAGGTCGTGCGGCGGGCCGAAGCGGGCGCGCATCCGCGTCTCGATCTGGTCGCGGGTCTGGCGATAGGCCGCCAGCCGCGCCTCGCGCCCTTCGGCAAGGCCGGTCGGGTCCATGATCGGCCAGTATTCCACGTCCAGATGCGCATGACGCGTCATTTCCAGCGCCATCCGCTGGCTGGCCGGCGACAGGGCCACGATCAGGTCGAACTGGCCCAGGTCGTCGCCCCAGTCCTGCATCTCCTCGAAGCTGCGGCTGCGGTGGTTGGCCAGCGGCACGCCGATCTCGTCGCAGACGGCGATGGCGAAGCCGTCGACCTCCATGTCGTTCTTCACGCCCGCCGACTGGACATAGGCCGCGCGGCCATAGAACTTCTTCATCATCCCCTCGGCCATGGGCGAGCGGATGGAATTGTGGTCGCAGCAGAACAGAACCGATGAGGGGATCTTGTCCTGCGTCATCGGATCAGCCCTGCGGGATCAGCGCACAGATCAGGGTGAACAGGCGGCGCGCGGTGTCGATGTCCAGGCTGGCCTTGCCCTCCAGCCGCTCCTGCAGGGTGCGGGCGCCTTCGTTGTGGATGCCGCGCCGGGCCATGTCGATCGCCTCGATCTGGGCGGGGGGCAGGCGCTTGACCGCGTCGAAATAGCTTTGGCAGATCTGGAAGTAATCCTTGACCACCTGCCGGAACGGCCCAAGGGACAGGTGGAACTCGGCCACCTTGGTCGCGTCCTCGGCGGTGACGTCGAAGACCAGCCGCCCCTCGCGGATGCACAGTTCCAGCACGAAGGGCCCGTCTGGCGCGGCACCCCCGTCGCGGCCGGGAACGGCAAAGCTGTTGTCCTCGATCAGATCAAAGATGGCGACGCGCCGCTCCTGCTCCATTTCCGGCGTGGCCGGGGCGATGGCGCTGTCGTCGATCTCGATCCGGGTGATGCGGCTCATTCCAGCGGTCTTTCGTTCAGGGTCCCCAGCCGAGCCTGAACCGAAGCGCCATGCGCCTGCAAGCCCTCGGATGCGGCCAGACGCACCGCGGCGGGACCGATCGCGGCCAATGCCCCCGGCGTCAGCCGCGCCATGGTCGTGCGCTTGAGGAAATCCATCACCGACAGGCCGGAACTGAACCGCGCCGACCGCGCCGTGGGCAGGACGTGATTCGGGCCGCTGACATAATCCCCCACCGCCTCGGGCGTATGCGCGCCCAGAAAGATCGCGCCGGCGTGGATGCATTTGGCCGCCAGCCCCTCGGGGTCGGCCACGCACAGCTCCAGATGCTCGGGCGCGATGCGGTTCGACAGGGCTGCGGCCTGATCCAGGTCATCCACGACGATCAGCGTGCCGTAATCACGCCAGCTGGCCCCCGCGATGGCCGCGCGATCCAGCGTCGGTATGATCCGCTCGACCTCGGTCGCGACCGCGCGGGCCATGGCGGGGTCGGTGGTGATCAGGATCGACTGTGCATCCGCGTCATGCTCGGCCTGCGCCAGCAGGTCCCAAGCCAGCCATTCGGGGTTCTGGTCCGCGTCCGCGATGACCAGAACCTCGGACGGGCCGGCGATCATGTCGATGCCCACGCGGCCGAACACCTGCCGCTTGGCCGCCGCGACATAGGCGTTGCCGGGACCGGTGATCTTGTCGACCGGCGCGATGGTATCCGTGCCGTAAGCCATCGCCGCCACCGCCTGCGCGCCACCGATGCGATAGATCTCATCCACCCCCGACAGCTGCGCCGCCAGCAGGACCAGCGGGTTGATCACCCCGTCCGGCGTCGGCACGCAGATGACCAGCCGTTCCACCCCCGCCACCCGCGCCGGGATCGCGTTCATCAGCACGCTGGAGGGATAGGCCGCCTGCCCGCCCGGCACATAGAGGCCTGCCGCCGACACGGCACTCCACCGCCAGCCAAGGGTCGCACCCTCGGGGTCGGTCCAGCTGGCATCCTCGGGCATCTGGCGGGCGTGATAGGCGCGGATGCGCTCGGCCGCCAGGGCCAGGGCCGCGCGGTCCTCGGGCGTCACGCGGGCCACCTGGTCCGCGATCTCCTCGGGAGAGAAGCGCAGCGTGGCGGGCGTCAGGTCCAGCCGGTCGAACCGGGTCGTCAGATCGCACAGGGCCGCGTCGCCGCGGTCGCGGACATCGCGGATGATGGCGGTGACCGCGTCGTTCACGTCCGACGAATCCTCCCGCTTGGCACCCAGCATCGCGCGGAAGCCCTGTTCGAAATCGGCATCGGTGCTGTTCAGAAAGACCGGCATCATCATTCCCTTCGTGTTCCCGCGCGCCCCTATCCTGCGCCCCCGCCCGGCTCAAGCGTCAGGGGGCGGACAGGATGCCGCGGGCTTCGTTCTTGCCCAAAGACCCGGAAGCGGCCCTAGTCCGGATGCCGCGGTGCCTTGCCCGACACCGCCCGATGTGGGCGCGTCACGTCGCGCAGGTCCAGATTGATGCATTCCACATCAGCCAGGATGGTCCCGTCCCCCGCGAAATCCAGCGACAGGCGGCCTGTCCCGTCCTCTCCGGCCTGCCAGCGGATCGCCAGCAGCGACAGGACGGTGTCCCCGTCGTGCCCGACGCCGTCGCTGACGACGCGCATCACGTCGCTGATGACCAGCACCGAACGCACGCGTTCGAATTCGCGGTTCTGCAACCGGGCGTCCGCGGCATCCTCCCACCGAAAGCGCGTGATCAGCAGCGACAGCCGCCGCGCCTTGGCATCATGGCTGATGTCGGCGCCTGTCAGAACCGCATCCTGGACCAGCGACGACAGGATGCGCAGGTCGGCCTCGTCCTCGGCCCTCAGGGCCAGCGGCCGGGGGTCGGCATCGGCGAAACGGGCATCCTCTGCCATGGATCACTCCTCCTTGACGCGTTCGATATGGGCACCCACGCCGCGCAGCTTGCGCACGACATGTTCGTAACCCCGATCCAGGTGATAGACGCGGCTGACGGTCGTCTGCCCCTGCGCGGCCATCCCCGCCAGGATCAGGCTGACCGAGGCGCGCAGGTCGGTGGCCATCACCGGCGCGCCGCGCAGCTTCTCGACCCCGGTGACGGTCGCATGGCCGCCGTGAACCTCGATCTGCGCGCCCATGCGGGCCAGTTCGGGCGCATGCATGAAGCGGTTCTCGAAGATCGTCTCCTCCAGCACCGACGTGCCCTCGGCCAGGCACATCAGGGCCATGAACTGCGCCTGCAAGTCGGTAGGGAACCCGGGGAAGGGCTCGGTCCGAACATCGACGGCGCGCACGCGGCCGTTCCTGCGCGCGACCTTGAGCCCGCGCTCGGTCTCCTCGACGCTGATCCCGGCCTCGTCCAGCTTCTCGCAGAAGGCCGCCAGCAGCTCGATCCGGCCACCCAGCAGCTCGACTTCGCCACCGCACATGGCGGGCGCCAGCATATAGGTACCCAGTTCGATCCGGTCGGTCACCACCGGATGCGTCGCGCCATGCAGGGCCTGCACACCCTGGATGGTGATGGTCCCGGTCCCCTCGCCCTCGATCTGGGCGCCCATCGCGCGCAGGCAGCGGGCCAGATCGACGATCTCGGGCTCGCGCGCGGCGTTCCTCAGGACCGTCGTGCCGCGCGCCAGCGTGGCGGCCATCAGCGCGTTTTCCGTCGCGCCCACCGACMCGACCGGGAACTCGAAGACCGCGCCCTTCAGGCCCCCCGCCGGTGCCTTGGCGTGGACATAGCCCTCGCACAGGTCCAGCGTTGCCCCCATCGCCTCCAGCGCGCGCAGGTGCAGGTCCACGGGCCGCGCGCCGATCGCGCAGCCGCCGGGCAGCGACACCTCGGCCACGCCGTCCCGTGCCAGCATCGGCCCCAGCACCAGGATCGAGGCACGCATCTTGCGCACGATGTCGTATTCCGCCCGGTGGCTGGCCATCGCATGGCTGGACAGCGCCAGAACCTGGCCCTCCTGCAGGCTGGCGACCTCGGCCCCAAGCGAGCCCAGCAGCGCGGTCATGGTGCGGATGTCGGACAGGCGCGGCGCATTGGTCAGCGTCAGCGGCTGATCGGTCAGCAGCGTCGCGGGCATCAGCGTCAGGCAGGCGTTCTTGGCACCCGCGATGGGGATTTCCCCGTGAAGGGGGCCGTTCCCCGTGACGATGATCTGGTCCATCAGCTGTCCTTGCCTGTCTCGCCGCCCGCATCCGGGGCAGTCTTGTTGTCGTCCCGATCCGCCCGCGCCCGCGCCTGTTCCTTGCGCCGTGCCAGATTCGCGCGCAGCGCCTGTCGCAGGCGTTCCTCGCGGCTGTCGGGGCTTGGCTTGTCATTGCGTCGGTCGGTCATGGCAGTCCTGTTAGCGCCGCGCGGGCCGCACGTCCAGCAAACGCACACGCCGCGCGCGATCAATCGCCAAAATCCCGAAAAATCGTTCGGACCCCCTTGCAGGGGTCGAAACCTTTGTCTAAACGCCCCCTCACGTTGCTGTGGTAGCTCAGTGGTAGAGCACACCCTTGGTAAGGGTGAGGTCGAGAGTTCAATCCTCTCTCACAGCACCATTCACCCACAGATGCATCCAGATCCCGCGCCGCAGGGTTGTTACGTCACCCGCAGATCCTGCAGATGACGCTTGGCGATCACACGTCCGCTTCGCAGACGGCGTCGCCCCAGGGGCTCATGATCTCGGTCGCGCCGCAGTTCCGGCCCGCCTGGTGCATCACGCCCGCGGGCACGGCGAAGGCATAGGGATGGACCGTCCGCCTGGCGGTCGTCACGGGGCCTATGGCTGCCAGCGCCTGCGCCACGTCCTGCGGCAGATCCTCGTCCATGACCGTGCCTGTCGCGGCAGAGGCATCGATGCGCGGCGTGTGGAACGCCTGTTCCAGATCCATCCCGAAATCCACCATGAAGCTGACCAGGTTGGCCACCGCGGGCAGGATCTTGCGCCCGCCCGACGCGCCGATGGCGAACATCCGGTCACCCACCTGCCCCACGGTGGGACAGACGTTCATCAGGCACCGCTTGCCCGGCGCCAGCGAATTCGGTCGGCCCTGCTCGGGGTCGAACCACATGATGCCGTTGTTCAACAGCATCCCGGTCTGCCCGGACACGACATGACTGCCGAACATCGACAGCAGGGTCTGGGTGACGTTCACCATGTTGCCGTGCCGGTCCACGACGCTGAAGCTGGTGGTGCAGGCCGGGGCGCGCGGGCTTTCGCCTGTGTCGCCCGCATGGGCCAGCCGGTCGCGATAGGCATCGCCCAGGCCTGACGCCAGCGCGGCATAGCTGGCCGCCGACGGCGCATCACCGGGATCGAAGGCCGCCTGCATCTGCTGCAGGGCCGTGACCAGTTCCGCCCCCGCGGACAGACCCGACGGCGCATGGATGACGGCATCGCGATAGCGGACCGTCCGGGGCGCACGGGCCTCTGCCTGATAACTGCGCAGATCCTCCATCGACAGGCTGCCGCCCTTGGCGCGGACGTCGTCGACCAGCATCCTGCCGATGTCGCCGTGATAAAAATCCTGGGCACCGTGATCGGCAAGCCGGCGCAGGGTGGCCGCATGGACGCGCTGATCCAGGCGCGCGGCCGAGGCCGTGGTCCAACCGGCGATGTCAGGCCATTGCCCGTCCGCCAGGAACAGCGCCGCCGCATCGGGGTCCTGCGCCAGCTGGCGCGCCGCGGACGCGATCAACAGCGACGAATACCAGTCGAGCAGCATCCCCTCCTCTGCCAAGGCCACGGCGGGGGCCAGCAGATCGCCCCAGTCGCGCGTCCCGTACTGCCGATGGGCCAGCGCCATCCCGGCGACCGTGCCCGGCACCGCGACAGAGGTCGCGCCATAGATGTTGCGGTCGTCCCTGACGCGCGTCCAGGGAAACAGGTCCGCCGCCTGCCGCCCCGGCTCCAGCGGATAGTCGGCAACGTCAAGGCCCGCGGGTGCGCGCATCCCGAACTCGATCGTCTCGGCCCGCTGTTCACCCGCGCGCCACAGGGTCATCATGCCGCCACCCATCGGACCCGACATCCACGGCTCGACCACGCCCACCGCAAAGGATGTCGCGACCGCCGCGTCCATCGCGTCACCCCCGGCGGCCAGGACCGCGGCGCCGACCTCGGCCGCCTTGCGATGCTGCGCGGCGACGACGCCGCCATCGGTCCAGACGACCTCCTTGCGGATGCGTTGCGTTCTGGAGAAATTCGACATGGCCTGGCCTTCCGTGATCGACATCGGCTGCGGGGGGACGCCCCGCCCCACCTGAGCGCGTCGGGCAGCGTCATGCAAGGGCGGGCCGTCCGACATGTGCAAACTTGACACCGCCGGTCGTCCGGTTAAGTCGGCACCGGTCGTTCACGACGGAACGGCCATCCGACGATCCTCCTCCGTACAGGCCGACGCATCAGGGCTGCATCATCAGCGCCGGTCGCAGCGCACGGGCCGAGATCCTCTGAAATCATGCGCCCTATGGACCCGCCATGACATCCACCCGACCATCCGCCCCGCCCGCCGGCGCGGCCCCCACCAATTCGCCCGCCCAGGTCCTGACGGCCAGCCTCATCGGCACGACGATCGAATTCTTCGACTTCTACATCTATGCGACGGCCGCAGTGCTGATCTTTCCGTCGCTGTTCTTTCCGGGATCGGACCCGACCACGGCGCTGCTGGCGTCCTTTGCGACCTTCTCGATCGCGTTCTTCGCGCGGCCGTTGGGGGCCATCGTCTTTGGCCATTACGGCGACCGCATCGGCCGCAAGGCCACGCTTGTCGCCGCGCTTCTGACGATGGGGGTGTCGACCGTCACCATCGGCCTGCTGCCGACTTATGACCAGATCGGCGTCTGGGCGCCGCTGCTGCTGGCGCTGTGCCGGTTCGGCCAGGGCTTCGGCCTGGGCGGCGAATGGGGCGGGGCCGTGCTGCTGGCGACCGAGAACGCACCCGAGGGCAAGCGCAGCTGGTACGGGATGTTCCCGCAACTGGGCGCACCCGTCGGTCTTCTGCTGTCGTTGGGGTTCTTCTGGGTGCTGCTGCACTTCATCACCCAGGACGAGCTGCTGGCCTGGGGCTGGCGGCTGCCATTCCTGTCGTCGATCCTGCTGGTCGGGATCGGCCTGTGGATCCGCCTGTCCATCACCGAGACCCCCGAATTCGCCGAGGCCGTGAAGAAGGACAAGCGCGTATCCGTCCCCCTGGCCGAACTGTTCCGCCATCACAAGCTGAGCGTGTTCCTGGGCACCTTCGCGGCGCTGGCGACCTTCGTGCTGTTCTATCTGGCGACAGCGTGGCTGTTGTCCTACAACGTCAAGGTCCTGGGGATCCCGTTCAAGGACGCATTGCTGATCCAGATCTATGGATCGGTCGTCTTCGGCCTGACGATCCCCTTTGCCGGCAAGATCGCGGATCGCACCGGGCGCTATGGCTTCCTGATCATCGTGACCATCCTGATCGGGGCCTTTGCCCTGTCCTTCGGGTCGCTGATGCAGGGCAGCGCCCAGAACGAGTCCAGCGTCTATCTGTTCGTCACGATCAGCCTGATGCTGATGGGCCTGACCTATGGCGTCATCGGGGCGGCGCTGGCCGCGCCCTTCCCGGCCCAGGTCCGCTATACCGGGTCGTCGCTGACGTTCAACTTTGCCGGCATCTTCGGCGCGTCGCTGGCGCCTTATGCGGCGACCTGGCTGCAGATGAACTATGGCATGGCGCAGGTAGGATACTATCTGCTGGGCGCCGCCGTGATCTCGTTGATCTGCATCGTGGCCACGGGGCGCGACAAGATCTGATCGCCGACCGGTGATCCTTGCACCCCGCGCCCGGCGGCGCGGGATGCATCCGTCATGCACAGCCGCGCAGACAGGCCCCAAGCGTGGATCGCTGCCCACCATCGGCGTCGAAATTGTCGGGCGCCAGCCACGCCAGATAGCCGGGCCGCAGTTCCTGCCAGTCTTGATCGGTCATCGCGAACCAGGCCGTGTCGCGGTTGGTCCCCTTGACGACCATGTGCTGCCGAAAGACCCCCTCGGGCCGAAAGCCGAAACGCAGGGCGGCCCGTTTCGAGGGCGCGTTCAGGTCGTTGCATTTCCATTCGAACCGCCGATAGCCCAACGCAAAGACGTGGTCCGCGAACAGGAACAGCGCCTCGGTCGCCATGCGGCTGCGCTGCAGGGCGGGGCCCCACATGATGCTGCCGATCTCGATCACGCCATGGGTGCGGTCGATCCGCATCAGCGCCTGACGACCCTCGGCGCGGCCCGTGGCGGCATTGACCACCGCAAAGAACATCGGGTCTGCCGATGACGATACATGGTCGACCCAATCCGCAAAGGTGTCACGATCCTGGGGCGGATGCTCGAAAAGCCAGCGAAAGCGGTCATCGGCCCCACCTGCGGATGCGGCCTTGTACAGCGTCCCTGCATGACCGGCCTGAAGCGGTTCCAGCCGCACGTATCGTCCGATGATCGGCGCCCGCGCGGGGGCCGGGGGCGGTGACCAGCGGGTCAGATCCACATGCATGTCCCATCGCTCCTTTCCAAGGCTGGCGGCCCGTTGCGCCACAAACGGACCCGCGCGATGCGTGACCCGGGATGGCCCCTGGGCATCACACCGGCGCCTCGACCAGCGTCAATGCCCCGTTGGGCAGCGGCCGCTGCAGTTCAACCGCCGGTATGCCGTCCAGCCAGGCGTGCCATTCCTGGGGGCGCGTCAGGATGACCGGCATCGCCTTGGGATGGATCGGCGCGACCTCGGCGTTCGGGGGGCAGGTCAGAAAGGCATAGAGGTCGTCGACCGTCTCTCCGTCCTTGACCTTGCGGACCGATCGCCAGCCGCGCGTCTCGATCCCGGCAAAGAACAGGGTCGCGCCTGGATCGGCGGGTGCGAACCACTGCACGCCCTTGCCCTTGCCGCGCGGTTCGGAAAAGCTGGTCAGCGGCACCAGACAGCGATGCTCGCGGCCAAGCCAGCGCCGCCAATGGGGCGACTCCAGGTTGCGGACATTCGTGACGCCCGGGTCGCGCTCCGTCTTCAGCGCAAAGCGCGGCGACGGCATGCCCCACCGCGCCTTGACCAGTTCCGGCCCGTCCGCGCCGTTCCGGATGATCGGTGCCAACTGGTCGGGATAGACGCTGCCCGGCGCCAGATTTCCCGACCGGTCCGTCAGCCCGTCGATCAACCGGACCAGCGCCTCCTGCGGCGTCGTGTGGTTGTAAAGGTTGCAGATCGCCCCGCCCTCCGCTGGTTCGCGTCTATTTCTGGGGCCGCCGCCGTGTCAGCCGTGCTCTTCGGCGGCGGTCTGTTCCAGGGCCTGGTTCAGGGCACGCAGGACGTCGATGTGATGGACGCTGCCGATCAGGCGCAGGGGGTCGTCCGGGCCGTCGCAGGCCGTCACGGCCAGAAACACCGCGCCGCTTCGTTCGAACAGCGGCAGGGCCTCGGCCAGGGTGGTGGTCGGGGCCACGGTCGGACCGCGTTCCGCCATGGCGCGGACCAGATCCTCGGCCGGGGCATCCGGGGCGTCCAGCGCGCGGATGACCGGCGTGACGCGCAGCTGATGGGGCAGCCAGGCCTGCGGCCCTTCGGAGAGGTGGATGCCCCGCCGCTCCAGCTGGGTCAGGAAGAACGACCGCCTGACCAGGGTCGACGCCAGGGCCGAACTGAGCGAGACCGAGGTCATCACCGCGATGCCCGTCTGCCAGTCTCCGGTCATCTCGAACACGATCAGCGCGGTCGAGATGGGGGCGCCCAGGACCGCCGCGCCGACCGCGGCCATGCCGGCAAAGGCATAGACGTTGACGCTGCCGGAATAGCCGGGCGCAAGGGTCGTGGCGATGATCCCGAAGGCCAGGCCGGTCAGCGACCCCATGACCAGCGCGGGCGAGAACACCCCGCCCCCCATGCGCCCGCCCAGCGTGATCGCGACCGCCAACGCCTTGACGACCGCGAACATGACCGCCTGCCCCAGGCCGATCTGGCCGGACAGCGCCGCGGCGGTGGTTTCATAGCCCACGCCGATGATGTGCGGAAAGGGAATGGCGATCACACCAAGGGCAAGCCCCGCCAGCGCGGGCCGGGACCAGCGCGGCCAGCCGATCCGCGCCATCGCCCGCGTCGCCAGGCTGTCGGCGCGAAAGATCCCGCCCATCATCGCCGCCGCGACCAGCGCGCAGACAAGGCCCAGCACCATGAAGGCGGGCAGTTCGATATGGAAGGCCAGGTCAGGCTCGACCGGCAGCATGAATTCGGTCAGGCCGCCGAACTGCAGCCGGTTGATGACCGTGCCTGCGACCGCGGCAATCGCGATCGGGGCAAAGGCGCGCGTCGCGAAATGCCGCAACACGACCTCATGCGCGAAAAGTGCCCCGGCGATGGGCGCGTTGAAGCTGGCGGCGACCGCACCCGCGACGGCGCATCCCAACAGCTCCCTGCCGGTCACAGGGCTGGCCTTGATGCGCCGCGCGACCGCGGTCGAGACGACGCCGGCCAGATGCACGACGGGCCCCTCGCGCCCGGAACTGCCGCCGGTGCCCAGCGTGATCAGCGAGGCCGCGGCCGATGCCAGACCCTCGCGGACCTCGACCCGGCCCCCGTCCAGCGCCGCGCCCTCGATCACGTCGGACACGGCGCGCACGCGCCCGTCTGGGGTAAAGCGGTCCAGGATCAGCCCGACGACAAGTCCGCCCAGGACCGGCACCACCAGCACCCAACCCCAAGGCAGGTCGCGCGCGACGCTGGCCAGGGTCAGGTCGTCGGCGCCGTAGAGGGCCGTCTGAACCCCCGAGATACCCAGCCTGAACCCAAGCGCCGCAAATCCCGCCGCGATGCCGATCAGCAGCGCCAGCACCCAGAACTGCACCTGTCGCATGGCCCTGTCGGCCGCAATGCGCAGGACCGGATACAGCTCGCGGCGCCATCGGCGCAGGGTGCGTCTGACAAGAAGGGCGAAGGCAGGTCTCATTCGGGCAAGGCTGGCACAGCATCGTCACCTTGGCGAGGGTCATCCGTCACGCGGACATGGTGCACGGTCCGTGGCCGGGACCGGCGCGGCGTTCCACCGATACCGGGCACCCCATATCGGCGGCGGCTGATCCCCCACGACGCGACCGGTCGCGGCGTCAGAGGGCCAGCCCCTCGCCCCGGGGATCATGCGCGCCCGAACAGCCCGTCGCGTCGATGCGGATCGCGCCTGCGCAGCCGAAGATCGGAGACAGTGCCGGCAGTTCGGCCGTCTCATGCCCCATTGCGGCCAGAGAGGCGATCGCCGCGTCGCCCAGGGAGGCCTCGACCTTGAGGCTGTCGCGGCTGTCCGAAAAGGTTCGCCCCAGAAGAAAGCGCGGCTGCGCCAAGGCTGCCTCGGGCGACAGCCCCAGATCGATCAGGCCGCTCAGCACGACGGCCAGTGTCTGCGGCTGGCCATCCGCGCCCTGCGTTCCATAGAGAAGATGCGGCCGGCCATCCTTCAGCGCGATGCCGGGGTTCAGCGTATAGAAGGGCCGCTTTCCGGGGGCGATGACATTCGGGTGGGTCGGATCGGTGGCAAAGCTTGCGCCACGATTGTGCCAGATGATCCCGGTATCGCCGATGACGCAGCCGCTGCCCCAGTCGAAATAGGTGCTCTGCAGGACCGATGCGCAGCGCCCCTGCCCGTCCGTCGCGGCAAAGAACACCGTATCCCCATGCCGGACCCTGTGCGGCCAGGCCAGTGCACGATCCGCGCGGATCGCGCCCGCCTTGGCGTCCAGCCGATCCGGGGACAGCAGCGCCGATATGTCGTCACCCGCGTGACCCGGGTCGGCGATACGCCCGCGGTCCAGGAAGGCCTGCTTGACCGCCTCGACCAGCAGATGGGTCCGCATTGCAGGGTCGCGGGGGATCCGCAGCCGGTCGAGGATGCCCATGATGGCCAGCGTGGTCACCCCCTGCGTGGGCGGCGGCGGCGCCAGCAGCATCAGGTCGCGATAGGGCTGGGACAGCGGTTGCGCCGCCCGGCTGTGCGTCGCGGCAAGGTCGGCGGCGGTCAGCGGCGCACCCGCCTGGGCCAGGCCCTGGGCGATCCGCTGCGCCGCCGGTCCCTGATAGAAGCTGCGCAGCCCGTCCCGGGCCATCAGGGACAAGATCTCGGCCAGTTGCGGCTGGCGCAGCAGGTCGTTTCCGGCAGCGGCGAACTGGGCCGCAAAGCCCGGCCAGTCCGGCCAGTCCGCGGCGCGGAAATCCAGCCAGAACCGTTGGCTGTCGCTGGGCCGAAACCCGTCGCGCGCAAGGGTCAGCGCGGGCGCCAGCAGCGCCTCCGGCGTCATCGTCCCGCCCCATCGGGACGCAGACAGGCGCAGGGCATGGTCCCAGCTGTCGACGGCGTAAGCCAGACCGCGTCGCCGCCCAGCCCGCAGAAATGCGGCATGACCACGGCCAGGACCGCGCCCATCGCCACGGCGGCCTCGGCCGCGGTGCCGCCGCGCTGCAGGACGTCCGCCCCGGCCCGTGTCGCCAGCGGGTGCGGGCTGGTGGCCATCGGCTGCATCGCGGCGGCCGCCATCAGTCGGCCAGGACCAGCTGGCGGTCGTCCAGCGGCGGCAGGAAGCTGCGGTCGAAGACCTGCCCGGCTGCGGGCGTGGTCTGCAGTTGATAGCCCTCGACGACGATGTCGATGGCGCGCGACAGGCGGTCGTCATCCAGGTCGCCCAGACCGATCCGGGTCACCTCGTCCGAGGCGATCAGGTTCTCGTACGAAAACATCATCCGCGCCATCTCGAGGTCGCGATTGGCCAGGTTGTCAAAGGCCAGGACGGCATCGACACCTGCCTCGTGGTCCTGGGCGATCTCGACCGCGGCGCGGTTGATCGCGCGGACCAGGCCGGTCACGGCCTCGGGGTTGTCGGCGATCATCGCCTGAGAGACCATGACCCCGTTGGCATAGAGGTCCAGGCCGTGATCGCCGAAGTTCAGCCAGTTGAAATCCGCCGCGGGGTCCTGGCGGTTGTTGATCAGGTTGAACCAGGCGGTGATGTTGAACACCATCGCCCCGTCGATGTCGCCGCGGATCAGCATGGGTTCGGTCAGGTTCGGCGCCAGGCTTTCGATGGTGATGCTGTCCAGGTCGACGTCGTTCATGCGCGCAAAGACCGGAAGCAGCTTGGTCGTGGGCGTCCCGGGCGCGCCGCCCAAGGTCTTGCCCGCCAGATCGGCAGGAGTCGTGATGCCGCTTTCCTTGCGGGTCACGACCGTGAAGGGCGGATCGTTCCACAGCTGATAGACCATGACCGGGGTCTGGTCGGGGCGTTCGGCGGCATTCTGGATGATGGCGTTGATGTCGCCAAAGCCCGCGTCATAGGTGCCCGACATGATCCGGGTGACGGTGGCGGCGGACCCCTCGCCCTGGTCGATGGTGACGTTCAGGCCCTCCTCCTCGAAATAGCCCTTCTGCTGGGCCAGCAGGATGGGCGCATCCGACCCCTGCGTCTTCCAGCCCAGGGTGAAGCGGATGTCGGTCTGGGCCAGCGCGGGGGCGGCCATCGCGATCAGGGATGCGGCGGCAAGCAGCGATTTCAGCATCGGGATACCTTTCGGATCAGGAGGGGGACAGGTCGGTGCGGCGGTTCGCCCAGCCCACGACGCGGCCCTCGATGACCGAGAACAGGACGTAGAGGGCGACCCCCAAGAAGGCCAGGATGAACAGGCCGGCAAAGACCAGCGGCACGTCGAAGTTCGACGATGCGCTCATCATCACGTTGCCGATGCCCTTGTTCGAGGCGACGGTCTCGGCCAGCACGGTGCCGACGAAGGCATAGGTGGCCGCGATCTTCAGCGAAGCGAAGAAGAACGGCATGGTGCGCGGCAGGCCCACGTTCAGCAGCAGGTCCATCTTGCCGGCGCCCAGGGATTTCAGCACGTCCTCCATCTCGGGCTCGGTCGTGGCAAGGCCGGTGGCGATGTTGACCACGATGGGAAAGAAGCACATGGCCAGCGCGGTCAGGACCGCAGGCACCGGCCCCGCCCCGAACCACAGCACGAAGATCGGGACGACCGCGACCTTCGGGATGGACGAGAACCCGATCAGCAGCGGATAGGCCGTGTCATAGGCCACCCGCGACGTGCCGATCAGCGCGCCGATCACGACGCCGACCGCCACGCCAAGGCCAAAGCCGATCATGGTCGTCCAAAGCGTCTGGATGATGTGCGGCCACAGGACCGGAAAGCGCGCGACCAGCGTCGCTATCACCTGCGACGGGCGCGGCACCACCAGGTCCGACACGTTCAGGGCCAGGCACAGAACCTCCCACCCCAGGAAGAAGGCGACGATCAGCGCGGCGGACCACATGCGGCGACGGATGGCATAGTTCATGACGCGACCTTTCGGGCGGATTCGCCGCGGGCATCGATGATGCGTTCGCGCAGGCGCTGGTTCAGGGCCACGAAATCGGGCTGGAAGGTCATCTCGACCGTGCGCGGGCGGGGAAAGGTGACGGGGCTGTCGTCGATGATGCGGCCGGGGCGCGCGCTCATCACGCAGATCCGCGTGCCCAGAAAGCCGGCCTCCTTGAGGTCATGCGTGACCAGGATCACGGTGGGGCGACGCTTGATCCACAGATCCTGCATCGTGCCCCACAGTTCCTCTCGGGTGAACTGGTCCAGCGCGCCGAAGGGTTCGTCCAGCAGCAGCAGGCTGGGTTCGTGGATCAGCGCGCGGCACAGGTTGGCACGCTGCAGCATGCCGCCCGACAGCTGCCAGGGGTAATGACCGGCGAACTTCTCCAGGCCCACATCGGCCAGCAGCGCGTGGACCCTGTCGCGGTACTCGCCCCGCTTTTTGCGGGCGTAATCCTGTCGGAACGGGCGCACGATCTTCAGCGGCAGCATGACGTTCTGTTCGATCGTCAGCCATGGCAGCAGGGTCGGGTTCTGGAACGCCATTCCGACGCGCAGGGCGCGGGCCGCGACCTCGCGTCCGCCCACGATGATCTCTCCGCCGGACGGGCGGGTCAGGCCGCCGACCAGCTTGAGGATCGTCGACTTGCCGCAGCCGGACGGCCCGACAAGCGCCAGGAATTCGCCCTCGTCCAAGTGCAGGTCTGTCGGTTGCAGCGCCTGGACGCGCTCTGCGCCCTGTCCGAAGGCGACCGATGCCCGCGACAGCTGAACCGCTGGTCGCTTTCGTTCCGGCGCGATCTGTGCAAGATCCGGGTTCATAAGGTTCCTCTGTCAAAGGTGCATGACAAAAGTGCATACACTTTATACCGAATCCTTAGCCCGCCGGTGCCCTGCCACGCAAACCGCGGGGCGCTGGAAAATGGTGGCCGGATGGTCGATGCCGAAACTTTCCTCAGTTCCGGGCTACATGCCCGATCAGCAGGCGGTCGCATGACGGCCGTCAGCCGCACCATCGCGCGCCATGCCCTGGGGCAGCTGGCCGCCGAAGGCCTGGTCGATCTGCGCCGCAACCGCATCGCGACCGTGACCGCGCCCACGCCGGCCGATGCGCGCGACATCTTCGACATCCGCGTGGCCCTGGAACGTCAGGTCGTGCAGCATCTGGCCGGTCACCTGTCGCCCGACCAGGTCGCCGCCCTGAAGGAGATCGTCCGCCAGGAACATGATGCGCGCCACGGGCCCGACGGCGCGTCGATCCGGCTGGCAACAGAGTTCCACATCCGCCTGGCCGAAATGACCGGCAAGCCGATTTTGGTCCGCTATGTCACTGAAATCTGTTATCGCGCGGGCCTGTCGCTGTCTGCGCTGGCCCGCCCGCATTCGTCGGATTGCGCCATCAGCGAGCATCTGGCCCTGATCGACCTGATCGCCAAGGGGCCCGCCGACAAGGCCGCCGACCTGATGGCCGAGCATCTGGAGGCCGTGGCCGCCCGCGCCCTGCTGTCGGGCGATCGCAGCCGCAGCCGCGATCTGGTCAATATCCTGCAGCCCTATGCCAAGGGCTGATCAGCCCTTGGCGATGGTTGGATCAAGGATCCATTCAGCGCTGTCGTTCCAAACGTCCGTGTCCAGGATCAGCCCATCCTGCACCGTGAACCGGTCGATATAGCGGTTCCCGTCGAAAGGCGTGCCGTCCGGCCAGGCGCCATGCAGATAGCCCAGGCTATAGACGATCGTCTGCTCGCCCGCCGGCACGACGTCGTACCGCTCGATCCGCTTCTTGACCCAGGCATAGCGGGCGGCGTTGAAGCCGGTCGGCCCCGACGGCGTGTCGAAGACGCGCCCGCCCGTGAACCGGCAGGTGAAGCCCGGCGCGACGAAGGTCGCGGCCAGCACCGGATCGGGCGCCATCGACGCCGCAAGATAGTCCTTGACCGCCTGCAGGTCTTTTTCGGTGTTCTGGTTCATCGCGCTCTCTGCTTGTCTGTGGCGGGGTAAAGTGCATACACTAGCAGAATACAGAAGGTCGCCGGGGACACAAGAACGATGCTGGATCTGATCCTGAAGAATGCCCGCCTGCCGCAGGGTGCCACAGATATCGGCATCGCCGGCGGTCGCATCGCCGCCCTGGGCCGTGACCTTGGCCCGTCGCGCGAGGTCCGCGACATCGAACACCGCGCCGTCCTGCCGGGGCTGGTCGAGGCACATATCCACCTGGACAAGGCCGGCTTGCTGTGCCGCTGCGGTCAGGCCGACAGCGTGCAGGCCGCCGTGGCCGCGGTCAGCGCGCTAAAGCGCGACTTTACCATCGACGATGTTCGCAGCCGCGGCGCGCAAGTGATCGAGGCCGCGATCCGGCAGGGCACCATGCACATGCGCACCCATGTCGAGGTCGACCCGCGCGCCGGATTGCGCAGCCTGAAGGCAGTGCTGGCCCTGAAGGACGACTATGCATTTGCGCTGGACCTGCAGGTCTGCGCCTTTGCCCAGGAAGGCCTGACCAACGATCCCGGCACCGAGGCGCTTTTGGAACAGGCGCTGGCGCAGGGGGCCGACCTTCTGGGCGGCTGCCCCTATACCGACAGCGACCCGCTGGCGCAGATCGACATCCTGTTCGCGATGGCCGTGCGGCACGACGTCGATCTGGATTTTCACCTGGACTTCGACCTGGACCCCTACGGATCCCAGATCAAGGCGATCTGCGATCGGACGATGCGCCACGGCTGGCAGGGCCGCGTGAACCTGGGCCATGTGACCAAGCTGGCGGTGATGACCGACGGTGCCCTGCGCGATCACGCCGCGATGCTGGCCCAGGCCCGGGTCGCCGTGACCGCCCTGCCCGCCACCGACCTGTACCTGAACGGCATGGACCAGGGTCACCGTGCGCCCCGCGGCGTGGCGCCCCTGCACCTGCTGGAAGGGGTGACGGCCGCGGTGGCGACGAACAACGTGATGAACCCGTTCACGCCTTATGGCGACTGCTCGCTGCTGCGGATGGCCAATCTCTATGCCAACGTGATGCACCTTGGCGCCGGCGATTTCGCGGCCTGCCTACGGATGATCACCGACGGTCCGGCCCGCATCCTGCGCGTGGCCGATTACGGGCTGTCGGTCGGTGATCGCGCCGACCTGATCGTGCTGGATGCCGCGACGGCCGAGGATGGACTGGCCACCATCGCGGCACCACTGATGGGCTTCAAGGCCGGTCGCCAGAGCTTCGACCGGCCCGCGGCGCGATTGCTGCGCCCCGCGGCGGGCGCCCTGCCCGCCTGACGCAGCGCCATGCACCACCTGCCTGGCGCTGTCTGTCATCGTTCAGCTGTCGTGTTCGGCCAGCCAGGCCTCCATCATCTCGATCTCGGCCTCCTGCGCCGCGATGACCTCCTCGGCCAAGGCGCGCACCTGGGGGTCCTGGCCGTGTTCAAGGACGATGCGCGCCATGTCGATGGCGCCCTGGTGGTGGGGGATCATCCCCCGCATGAAGTCCACGTCCGCGTCATTGGTGTATTCGACATCCATGTTCGCATGCATCTCGGCCATCGCTGCGCGATAGGCCGTCGTCGCCGGCGTGTCGTCGGGTCGTGCACCGGACATCGCCATGTCGCCATGGGCGGAATGGTCCATCGTCTGCTGGGCAAGACCCGGCGCGGCGACGGCAAGGGCGGTCAGCAGGATGGGGACGAACGTTTTCATGGCAGTGCTCTCCTTCTTCCCGATCTCAGATAATCCTTCCCATCGTTGCAAGGTCAATGCTGCGCAGACGACGTCATCACGCCCTTGACCTTCCTATGATGGGAAGCCCCATATCCCTGTCATCACAATGACGGAGCCCTGCCATGAACATCGGAGACGCCGCCAACCGCTCGGGCGTATCGGCCAAGATGATCCGATACTATGAACGGATCGGCCTGATCCCGACAGCCAGCCGCACGGCCTCGGGCTATCGCGAATACGAACCGCGCGACGTCCATATGCTGCGCTTTATCGCCCGCGCGCGCGACTTGGGCTTCTCGGTTGCCGAGATCACCGAATTGCTGGACCTGTGGCGCGACAAGGACCGGCGCAGCGCCGACGTCAAGGCGCTGGCGCAGGCGCGGGTTCGGGACCTGCGCCACAAGATCGCGCACCTGCAGGACATGGCCGACACGCTGGAGGAACTGGCGAATGCCTGCGCCGGAAACGAGCGTCCGAACTGTCCGATCCTGCAGCGGCTGGAGACCTTGGACACGGATGACGAACCGTTGTCCCGCAGGCGGCCCGAACGGGGATTCAAGGAAAGGATCGGCGGGTGACGGATCGACGCATGTTCATGACGGCGCTGGCGGCAGGCATTCTCGCCGGCCCGGCGATGGCATGGTCTGGTCAGGCGCCGGTCCGCGCGCGGGTCTTTCGCGCGCCCGATTGCGGATGCTGCGGCGCGTGGGTCGCGCATCTGCGGGATCACGGCTTTGCCGTGGAGGTGGTCACGATCGATGACATGCAGGGGGTCAAGGATCGCCATGCTGTGCCTGCACCGCTGCGCTCCTGCCATACGGCCCTGATCGACGGTTATGTGATCGAGGGGCATGTGCCCGCCACCGACATCAGCGCCCTGCTCGCGCAGCGTCCGCGGGCCGCAGGCCTGGCGGTGCCCGGCATGCCCGCCGGATCGCCCGGCATGGAGATGGGCGGGCGGCGCGATCCCTATGACGTCATCCTGTGGACCAGGTCCGAAACCCGCATCTTTGCAAGCCATCGAGGTTGACCATGACCCTGACGACCCCCAGAACCGCCACCCTTCACCGCATGGTGATGACAAAGCACATGTGCCCCTATGGCCTCAAATCGCTGGATCTGCTCCGGAGACAGGGCTTTCGCGTCGAGGACCACCACCTGACCACCCGTGCCGAGGTAGACGCCTTCAAGGAACAACACGACGTCCGGACCACGCCGCAGACCTTCATCGACGGTCGGCGGATCGGCGGCTATGACGACCTCAGGCGGCATTTCGGCAAGGCCGTCCGCGACAAGTCCGCGACCACCTACCGCCCCGTGATCGCGCTGTTCGCGATGGCCGCCGCGATGGCCCTTGCGACCAGCTGGGCCGCGTTCGGCCAGCTGATCACCATCGCCGCGGCCGAGTGGTTCGTGGCCTTCGCCATGTGTCTGCTGGCCCTGCAGAAGCTGAAAGACGTCGACAGCTTTGCCACGATGTTTCTGAACTATGACCTCCTGGCGCAGCGGTGGGTCAGTTACGGCTACGTCTATCCCTTCGCCGAGGGACTGGCGGGCGTTTTGATGGTCGCGGGTGCGCTGATGTGGCTGTCCATTCCGGTCGCCCTGTTCATCGGCACGATCGGCGCCGTGTCGGTCTGGAAGGCCGTCTATGTCGACAAGCGAGACATCAAATGCGCCTGCGTCGGCGGCGACAGCAACGTCCCCCTGGGGTTCGTCTCCCTGACCGAGAACCTGATAATGATCGCCATGGCTGTCTGGATGCTGATCAAGGTCACGGTGCTGGGGCACTAGTGGCTATCAGTTGCGGATCAAGTGGTTGGGAGTGGCTTCTGAATAAAAACGGGAGAGAAAAACGACCAGCCATTTCCAACCTACGTCCCAATGAGGCTCCAGATTCATTGAGCATCAGAGCCAAAACAAAACAGCTGCGGTGAACATGACATCGGCAAAGCGCTCCCGGGAAACCGGTCGCATTGAACGCGACGGGCCTCCACTCCGTGAGGCGACCAAGCAGGCTCCCGATAGATCTCCCATGAGTGGTTCTAGGATGATCTTTTATCATCAGAAGGCGCGGCAACCCCGGCAAGCCTATCGCAATTGAGATGCGAGCGCAGAATGTCGACGTTGCGCAGGTTGGACTTGAACCAAGCATCAAAGACGCTTCCGACAAGAGGGATGCTGCCAAATGTCGTATCCACGGCAACGTTGAGCCCCTGCCTTATAACCTTGTGCCTAGGCAGCCCCATGCGATAACTTTCCAATACGATCCATGCCGCCGGCAGCATTGCCGCAGCGTCGCCGAGCCCCGGCACCAAACCTGCGATCGCGTCGTATCCGACCCGAAACCGTGTGCCTGGGATTCGAAACACCGAATCCAGTTTGCCGGAAAGCTGTTCCAGCCGTTCAAAGCGCGCCTTGTGCAAATCATCGTTCATGTGGTTGCAAGCACGACAGCACCCCCATGGTTCCCAAATGCCTTGATCTGCTGGCGCGTCGGCGTAGCGTGACAATGTGGCTTTTCCGCCTAGCACCCGTCGTGGTTACCGGCGCATGCGCGGCCGTGCAAAGGGTACAAACCGCCCGGCAGCCAAGCCGATGACCACACCAATCCCGAGACCGATCAGGTCCGCAACCCAGTCCCCAAGACTGCGGTCACGCCCGACGAATGGCTGAAGGATTTCAATCAAGCCACCAAACGCCAGATAAGCGGGTACAGCCAGCATCAGCCAACGCGGCCGAAGATAGGCCATCGGAAAGGCAAGCACCCCGAACGCGACCATGTGGTAGATCTTGTCGGATTCCGCGACTGCCCCCAAAGGCGGCGCTGGTACCGGCGTCAGCGTCAGGACCGCAATCGCAGTTGCGATCAGACATGACAGCCCTAGGGCTAGTTTCGACTGAAGGGGCATGAACTCTTCGCGTTATGAACATCTGCCGGGCAAAAGCCATGACGATACCGGCCTTACACCATGATGGGCCTGAATACAGGGTCACCTTGACCTGTTGAGGAAGCATAACGGTTTGCAGCATAACGCGGGCGCCGGGCAGCCGACGGTTCAACGCGTCAAACCTCTTTGTAGAAAAAGAAGCAGCTCCCGGAGCTTACCCGGGAGCCCACGCATGTCATCGACAATGCGTCTTTGTCGTACTGCTCGTGCCCTCGATCTCTGTCGCCGAAGTGCGCTCAACTACTGAGGTAGTTCTTATTATTATTTTCTGCTTAAGGTTAATAGGGCGCGCTGTCTAACGTTATTTTTGTAGCAGGGTCAGTTTTACAAGATACAGGGCAATGCCTTGGGAAGCGGCCCGCTACCAGGCAGTGCGATAGCGCATGCGGTTTTCCGGATGAACAACGCGACCCTCTCTGATCGCCTGAACAACGGCCGCTTTATGGGCTGCCAAACGAGCGGCGTATCCTGCCCTTGAGAAGTATTCAGGCTGGAACAGGATCATGCCATTCTCATCTGCCACGAGGTGAAAGTCGCGACCGATGCCAAGTCCCCGGTGCGCGGGAAACACGATGGGATGGTAATTGCTGACGCCGCCTGCCAGTGCGCCGCACTTTGTGCATACCGCGAGGACGATCGCATTCATCAGAAAAAACTGCACGTCTGAACGTTGGCTGAAAGGCAGTGCAATGGCAGAAGCCAGGTCCCTGACGAACTCTGCATGGGCGTCACCGATTTCTTCGGCTGCGACATACAGTTGCAGACGGTCCGCACTGCTCATATCCGCGTCGCCGATGATCCAGGCATCCGGGGGAGCGAAGGCTTCGAGAGGCAAGGTTGCAAGCCGTGGTGGCCGGCTTGGCATGTGCGATCGGGTCATGTGCCGGGCCTCAACCTCTCTCCTGAGCAATGATCTTCATGAAGCCTTGAAAGCGCAATACCTTCCCGCACCCCGATCCGGCCCACCCGCTGCGTCTGGCTTGGCCTGACATCCCAAAAGTAGGGACATCACCAATACTTTGCCGGCCATTCGGGATTGCCCGTGGGTATGGTCGGCACTGCCTGCAGTCGGTAGTGCCGGTGAACCTACAGCGCTCGCCCCCCCCCCTTGTGGCCTAACGTCCGGGCGCGGCGGCCGAACCTGCCAGGATACCCCCATCGATCGTCAGTTCAGCCCCGGTCATGTAGGCCGCCTCGTCCGATGCCAGCATGACCGCCAGCGCAGCCACCTCCTCGGGCCTGCCAAAGCGGCGCAGGGGCGTGTCGGCCACCATTGCCGCCTCCCGCTTGCTGCGGTCGGGGCCATTGCCCAGCATGGGTTCCCACATCGGCGTCATCACCGCCGCGGGATGGATCGAGTTGCACCGGATGTTCAGGCCCTGCCCCGCGCAGTACAGCGCCACGCTTTTCGTGTGATTGCGAACGGCGGCCTTGGAGGACGCGTAGGCCGCTGCCATCGGGATGCCGACAAGCCCCGAGCGCGAGGAGATGTTGATGATCGATCCCACGCCTTTCGGCCTCATGGCGCGGATGGCATAGCGGCAGCCCAGGAAGGTACCGTCCAGGTTGACGGCATGAACGGCGCGCCAATCGGCAAGACGTGCATTTTCCGGATCATGCGCCGGTGGGACGGATCCCTCGAACCCGGTGACCCCGGCGTTGTTGACGACGATATCCATCGTCGGTAACTGCTTGGCAATCGTACGCCAGTCCGCTTCGGAGGTGACGTCGAGCCGGGCGAATGTCCCACCAATCGCGTCTGCCACGGCATGGCCGCCGATCCTATCGATGTCAGTGACAACGACATGTGCGCCCTCGTTGGCAAAGGCCGTTGCGATGGCCGCACCGATGCCGCGCGCCGCGCCTGTCACGAGGGCCGTCTTTCCGGACAGTCTGGCCATGGGAGATCCTTCGCGCTCAAAGGTGAAACTGATCGACGCGCCGCATGAAGGCACGCGGCCCGTCTTGGACGTCTTAATAAAAAACCCTATCCATCGTCATGCATTTCTCATCAGCCGCTTGCCCAGTTGACGGGCGATCCCAAGGGCCCGGGGTCATCGATGCCTAGGTCATAACCGTTCCGTCATCTGTCAAACTCTTCAGCCGCACATGTAACTCAGGAACCTTTCGGCAGCATCACGGTTGGCTGCCCGGACACATCGCGGTGTCTTACCACCATACGTCGTCCGACCGCCGGACTTTCCTTTCCCGTTCACTTTCCTCAATCGAACCCTGCCTTCGGCGCGGTTTCGAAAGGCATGACATGTTCGAAACCCTGACCCGGCCACCCGATCCGTACATCCTTCTGATGATGGGACTGGGGCTGCTGATTGCACTCGTCGCATGGCTGCCCCTGGCTCTCCGCCGCGTTCCACTGTCCCTCCCGATCGTCTGTATCGGCCTTGGCATGGGTCTGGGTGCCATTCCCGGATTGCTGTTCGCCCCATCGCCCTTGGAGCACCCTGAAATCACCGAAAGGTTTGCCGAATTCGTGGTGATCATCGCACTGATGGGTGCGGGCCTCAAGATCGATCGGGTGCTGGGCCTGCGCTCATGGCTGATCACCTGGCGACTGATCTTTCTGACCCTACCCTTGGGGATCGCGCTGATTGCCGTCCTTGCGGGGACATGGCTGGCCCTGCCGTGGGCCATGGCGCTGCTCCTCGGGGCGGTTCTGGCACCGACGGATCCGGTCCTGGCCTCGGACGTGCAGGTCGGCCCCCCGAAGACGGGCGAGGAGGACGAGGTCCGGTTCGCCCTGACATCCGAGGCGGGCGTGAACGACGGCGCCGCTTTCCCCTTCGTCCATCTGGCCATAGCCCTGGCGGCCGCGTCCGTGACGCACGAACCTTGGGCCCTGGATTGGCTGACCTACAATGTCGTCTGGGAGATCGGCGTCGGCATCCTGGGCGGCTATCTGGTCGGGCGGCTGTTTGGATGGATCACGTTCCACGTCCCCGCGGAAAGCCGTCTGGTAAGGACCGGTGACGGCCTGATCGCGCTGTCGGCTACATTCGTGTCCTATGGCCTGACCGAGGTGTTCCACGCCTATGGCTTCCTGTCGGTCTTCGTCACCGCCCTGACCTTCAGACAGGCCCACAGGGATCACGACTTCCACAAATCCATGCACGACCTGATCGAACAGATCGAACGGATCTCGATGATGGTGCTTCTGCTCCTGTTCGGAGGCACGATCGTCAATGGGCTGCTGTCGCCCCTGGTCCCCATGGATATCGCGGCGGCCCTGGTGATCCTGCTGGTGATCCGCCCGATCACCGCCCGGTGGGCATGACGGGCATCAGCGCCCCCTGGCATGAAAAAACGACGATCGCCTTCTTCGGCATCCGGGGCATCGGGTCTTTCTACTACCTGGCCTATGGCCTGAACCACATCGACGATCTGCAGCACCCGGCGCGTCTTTGGGCGATCGTCGGACTGGTCGTGCTGATGTCCATCATCATGCATGGTCTGTCAGTCACACCGATCATGCGAATGCAGGGCCGCGATCCCGATGCCGAAGATGCCGTGCCGCCACCACGCTTCCAGGGACCGGGCGGGGATCAGCGTTGATTGTCCGAGGCGGACATACCATCGGTGCGCAAATCATCCCCGCGGCAGTGCTGCTTACCTTCGTCTCCAATTCCCCTTCTATTTTTCCCAACCCAGGAACGTTTTAACCATGCAAAATTGATGTCAGTACCCGTCATGAACGATCAATTGCGCAACGCCCAAGGTAACGAATAAGAGCACAGGTGGTTCGCATTTCAATACAAGACGCGCGCGGACAGCCCTACCAGCCGGTGGATCCCAAGTGCTTTTCTGCGCTTCTTGTCGCGACCATCGGTCCTGAAGGAGGCGAGGACGGCGATATCTTCTATGCGACGGTGTGTTCGCCGTCGTCGTTTGCCGACAACGTTCTAAGATCGGCGCGGGAAGATCCAACTCACGAGGATGTCGACCATGGCCCGAAATTCGGCAGGCACTACATGTTCGACAATTCATTCGACGAAGACGCCATCCTGGCTGCTGTCAAGTCGTGGGTGGCGAACCAAACGGCCGATACCTGGCCGGCTTTGGCCGTGAGGCTCTCCCGGAATCTGGCATGGGAGTTCGAGGAGTACCAATCATTGTCATAAGCCGTCATCAGATGAGTACGTATGAAGGATAGCCAAACGAAAGCGGGTGAGGTCAATGGGAACGAGCTTCATCAGCATACCCTTTGGCGACAAGCATCTGTCAGATTTGCAGCGCGTCAGGACGGGAATTTGGGTGAACGATTCCATCCTGCGATTGGTGCTGCGATTGTTGGTGCTGCATGTGCCCGAGCCGCCGCCCGGTGAAGTGGGAGCGGAGCCCAAGGCGATCCGGGATCAGTGGCTGCTTGCCTCGGGCGTCGCATTCACGGGGTGTGTTCCACACGAACTGGACCCAATCTCGACGAGCGCAAACGGTCTGTTGATCGTTCGTAGCGCCTTGAAATGACTCTACGTCGCGATGAACGACATGCTCGCAGAACTGCCCGGGCCGTTGTTCTCGCTTCTGGGCATGGGGGAGCCGGCGACAGCCAGTATCAGAATACAAAAACTGCAGTCGACGGTAGCCGATATCCTGTCCCTGCTGAATGTCGACCGCGAAGACTGACGATCAATACTCAACAGGTTCATGCCGCAGGTCCACGATGGCGCTGCCGTCGGGATCGCAGCCAGAAGTACGCAAGGATCGCTCCGGCTACAAAGCCCGCGCCGATACCGGCAATGATGGCAAAACCGATGAACAGCATTTCACCACCCCGCGCGTCTCCTGTAGCGGCTTTGAGCGCGATCAGGGCGCCGCTTAGACCCAGGACGGCGCCCGCAATCATCACCGCTACAATGATACCGAGGCTGCCAAGGCAGTCAGAGGCGATCCCTGCGGGCAGCGATCGGACCTGCTTCGTCAAGGAGTTCTCCTCCACGCTTGCTGCTGTTGAGCTTCAGGGCGCATCATCAACGACGATATCGCAATCGGGGTCTGCGCCCGTGTCGCGGACGGTATCGTCACACTCATCCAATGCCGACTGACGGGTGTCGTCGCCACTCCACATGGCCCACGCTGCCGTGTCACGCGATCGGGCGACAAAGATCGGGCCATCCATCTCGTCAGCACCTTGCTGAAGCGCATACATGACATCGTGAGAGAGGTTCGGCGTGTCGGCGTCCCACTGCTCCGGTACGATCTGACCGATCAGGCGACAAGTGGAGGCGTCGTCCGTGCGCTCTTCCTGGCAATCACTCATCGCGGCCCGCTCGGCGGCCTCCAGCGAATGAAGCTTTGTGCGGATGCGGACAGCCAGTTGCTGCGAATTCGCAGGCACGTGTGCGGCTATCGCTCCGAAGAAGTGGTCTTCGCCAATCGCCTCAATGGTCATGGTGCCAATGTCCTGCACGGCTTGGGGTGTCAGACCCTCATCAAGGATGACCAGCCGATAACGTTCTGGATCGGGGAGCAAGGCGAGGGTCTGTTCCGTCGTCAGTGAGGCTTCCGGTTCCGGCGATTGGGCCGATACTGCGGATGGAACCATGGCCACACCCCAACCGACGCTCGCCACCACGCACACGAAGGGCACCATCCGACTGCACTTCACAGACAGGGTCATATCATTTTGAGACATCCGCCAACCTTCCCTTCACTGACCGCGGTCCAGCCTGCGAACCGCAGCGGTCCCGTTCCTCATAGTTGTTACTCGGAGACAGGGGTCAATGCCTGTTCAAAGCAGCGCCGGATGACGGGCATCACGTCCCCTTGGCATGAAAGACGGACAAATGGGTTCTTCGGCATCCGGGGCGTCAGTTCTTTCTATTCCCTGCCCGATAGCCTGAACCACATTGATGACGTGCAACACGCGGCGCGTCTCTGGGCAATCGTCGGTCTGGTGGTGCTGATCTCCATCATCGGCCTGTCGGTCACGCCGATCATGCGAACGTTGGACCGCGTGCAGGGCCGAGATCCCGATGCCGAAGATGCCGTGCCGCCGCCGGGTTTCCAGGGACCGGGCGGGGATCCGCATTGATGGCACGGTCGTATGCGGCGGCATGACGGCTTTATCTGAAACCGGCATCGGAATTGGGGCATGGAAGGAGAGCAGCCGCACCCGCGCGCTCTGCCACACCTGCCTAGGAAATCAGACCGACGCGCCGGCGTATGCCTTCGTCCCGCAATGACACTTCGGAACCCAAAAATGCGTCAGCATCCGGTCCGCACATCCACAACAGCGCACGCGCCGGCCATTCAGGCGGGATATGCACCGACCAATCCAACTTGCTGATCGGGTTGACCCCACTGCCACGGATCGCTGCCTGCATGTCGGTGGCCACGGTTCCGGGCGACAGGCTGATCGCACGAATGCCCTCCGCCCTCGCCTCCAGGTCTACCGCGCGGGTCAGCATCAACGCGCCTGCCTTGCTGGCGCAATAGGCACTCCACCCCTCCTGCGGGGCATGGGCAGCGCCAGAACCAACCGTCAGGATCGTGCCGCCACCAGCAGCTCGCATTACCGGCAGCGCGGCCCGAATGCCATGGAACACCCCTTTCAGGTTGACGTCGATCGCCTGTCCCCAGGCATCAGGATCGGCATCGGCGATGCCGGCGATCGGCCCAATGACTCCGGCGTTATTGATCAGGACATCTAACCGCCCGGTGCGATCGCAGAAAGACGTCACCGACCGCTCCATATCCGCGGCACGCGCAACATCGCCAACAAAAACCACGCCGCCGATCTCATCTGCCAGCTTGGCGACCGCCTCCTCGCTCTGGGCCATGAGGCCGACCACCGCCCCCGCCTGACCGAAGACCCTGGCCGTCGCCGCGCCGATCCCCCGGCTTGCACCAGTAATCAGAACCGCTTTGCCCGTCAGATCGACCATTGCTCAATTCCTTCTCTGCATTCCTATGACAGGGCCATACGCTGGACGCAGGCCCCATGGAACGGGGAAACCCTATGATATCGCCACGCGCACCCCAAGGTGCTGGTGCGGTGCAACTCAAAGAATCCTATACGCGCACATCCACAACCTATGCGAAAAGGCAGGTTCTCACGGTACCCTGTCTCGGCTATTTAAATTTGTACAGTTTATTGAGTTGGATTCTTCCCATGCCCCAGAACCAGACCGATCTGCGCCCAATCGTTTCGGCGAAAGACCTGGCGATGATCCTTTCCGCCATCGGCGCCTACTCTCACAACACCGAGTTTCGCGACCTTCGGGACAGGCTGCAGCACCAGGCAGTGACATGGGGTGTGTTCAGGGCAACCTGACCACGACCAGCGAAATGCCGACGGCCCGGCGCGCCCGAATGGTGGCCGATAAGGCATGTGTCGTAATACGACAGATCCTGCGTTTCGTGAAAACTGTCGGCGCGTTGATTCATGCTGCATGCAGCGAACAGGAACAGCCTCTCTGAAGATAAGCGACCGACAGCCGCTTCGCTGACTTCGGTTTGGAGTTTGCCCGCATCGATCCCGTCCATCGTATTGTCAGAGGTTCACCATGTTCGTCAGAAAGTCGTCCCGCCCCCGCACCGTCAAAATCGATGACGGCAGCATCCTGAGCGTCGCAGATCTGCCTGATGCAGACACGCGCTGGGTGGCCTCGCGTAAGCACACGGTGGTCTTGGCGGTCTCGCACGGTCTTATCAGCAGGGACGATGCATTGAAGCGCTACGGACTTTCAGACGATGAGTTCAGTTCGTGGTGCCGTGCAAGTGCCGCCCATGGCAAAGTTGCCCTGACAGTGACCGCCCTGCAGAAATATCGGCAGCCACGGAGTGACACGGCGGCAAACATTTCTTCAGAGTAGTCACCTTCAGCAGGTGTTTGTAGGTATCTGGCTCTTTATCCGCTTACGGGTACGAAGATCAGGGCCATACCCAGCATCACTCCTGCAACCCTGTACAATAGCCTCTGCACGCCGATGATTGCATATGATATGGCGATGCACCCGCCGCCCACCAGACCGGCGGAGAGGAGTGCGGCGCCCGGGGCCTCTGCCAGCCGGATCAGGTCCGGGCGCGCGATCATGCCGAGGGGGATCAGGTATAGCCCTACACCGAGTGCCATCGCGGTCATGGCTACGCGCAGCCAGTTCTCCTCCGCCATTCCGGCCGCAATGAAGACAGCGCCGCAAACCGGAGGGGTAATGGTCGAGAGAAGCGCGAACCAGAACACGAAGAGATGCGCCTGCAGCGGCTCGAGGCCAAGCGTGGTCAGCGCCGGCCCTGCGACCGAGACGCAGATCACGTAGGCCGCAGTCGTCGGCACCTCCATGCCCAGAACAAGACAGGCCAGTGCTGTCAGCAGAAGGGAAGGCCACAGGCCACCGTTCGACGCCGACAGGATCAGAGAGGTGATCTTGACCCCCAGCCCGGTGATGGCAAGCACGCCGACGATGATCGAGGCGCACAGGATGATAGCCGCGATGAGCGACACCTGCCGCGCGGCACCGATCAGCGCGACCTCGGCTCGGCCCGCGGCACGCCGCAGGTCGATGCGCATGTCGGCGCCCGTCAGCAGCAGCACTGCCCCCGCGATGATCGCCAGGCTAGCGGAATACTGCGGCGTATAACCGGCCCAGAACATCGCCCCCAGCAGAACCGCAAAGGGCACCATGAAGAAGGCGGAGGTAATCAGGACCTCCCGCCGGGCGGGCTGCTGGTCGGGTGGCAATCCCCCCAGGTCCAGCCGGCGTGCATAGGCATCGATTCCGAACCAGACCACCGCGAAGTACAGAAGTGCAGGCAGCAGGGCAGCCATGATGATCTGCGTGTAGGGCGTGCCGGTCAGTTCGACCATGACGAAAGCCCCAGCCCCCATCAACGGCGGCATTATCTGGCCGCCCGACGAGGCGACAGCCTCGACCGCTCCGGCGATCCGGCGTGGATATCCCATGCGGATCATTGCCGGGATGGTCACCGCACCTGTCGATGCGACATTGGCAGAGGCCGATCCCGAGATCGACCCGAACAGCGCCGAGGCGATGACGGAGACCTTGCCCGCGCCGCCCCGCAACCGGCCCGCGGCCGCGGCGGCAAGGTTCATGAACCCCTGCCCTGCCTCGCCCGCGTTCAGGACCGCGCCGAAGATGACGAAGATTGCCACGACGCCCACCGAGACACCCGTCAGCTGCCCGAAGATCCCGCCTTCCGCCAGGGTCAGCGTCCCCATCAGGCTGGCGGGCGGTAGCGGCGCGTGCCCGAACTCGCCCGGGACATGCTGACCGAAAGCAGCGTAGAGCAGCGCCAGCCCCGCGACGATGGGCAATGGCCAGCCGATTGCACGACGCGCGGACTCCAGCACGGCCAGCAGCAGGACGCCACCGACCGCATATTGGAACCCCGTCTCGACGAAGCCATACTGGTCGGTAAGTCGATCGGCGTTCAGTGCAATCCAGATGGCCGCTGCCATCCCCGCGATTGCCAGGACGACGCCAAAGGCCGATACCCAGCGCGCGGCACGCTGGTCAGTGAACAAGAATATCCATGGCAGGATCAGTGCCACATGCAGCGGCCTGGCCACCAGGTTCGGCACCAGCCCCGAAAAAATCAGCCCCAGATGAAAGGCGACGAGCAGAACCGCGGCGGACAGCATGACTGCCCGCCGTGTCATGGCACCGGACACCGCGCTCATGGCGCGACTGCCACGCCCGCTTCCTGGTAATAGCGCGCCGCACCCGGATGAAGATCCTCGAGCGCCGCAACCTGCTCCAGCGAGACACCGGCCCACCACGGGGCCGTCTCAGCCATCGCTTCGCGCCGTGTCCAGAATGCCTTGGTCAGCTCATAGGCAGTATCATCGTCCATGGCGGTGGTCGTGAAGGCGATCACCGGCAGGCCTGTGGTCACGATGTCGGCCGCCTGACCGGGATACACATCGGCGGGAATGACGACGCGGGCCTGCCCGGTCTGGACGACCTGCTCTTCGCTCAGCGACAGCAGTCGGACATCCTGACTGGCGGCCGCCTCCACCACGTTCGGCGCGGGAAAGCTGCCAGCCGTGACAAAGCCGTCGATCTGACCGTTCGTCAGTGCGTCACCGGCATTGGAAAGTTCGGCGTCAGCGATGGTCACGTCGTCCATCAGCCCGAACAGCTCGAGATACTTCTCACCCTCGGTCGCACCGAAGCTGCCCTTTCCAAGGAGGATGCGCTTGCCCTCGAATGCGTCCAGCGTCGTCGAACCTTCGGCACCGGCGACGACGAAGTGCATGGTCAGCGAGGGAATGGGGAACAGCGCGCGGATTTCGGCAAACTGCGGGGCGGTCCGGCCCTCGAAGGCGCCGCCACCGGCTTGCGCCTCCGCAACCAGGGACGGAGGTGCGGTAAAGACATAGTCGGCGCCCCGCGCGCGGACTTCCATGACGTTCTGCACGGACCCCTGGCTTTCCTCGACCGTCATAACTAGCTGGCCATCTGAGGCGGCCTTCATGCCCTCGGCCAGTTCGACGCCCATCTGGTAGTAGGACGTGCCGGTCTTGGCCGACTTGTAGGTCAGTCGCGTTTCGGCATACGCCGCCCCTGCAGCCAGTACCACTGCCCCGGCGAATATCGCCTGTATCCAATACCGCATCTCTTCGTCCCCCCATTTTATTTAGGTGCCATCAACCGGGAGGGACCGCCGGGTGTCAAGGCCAAGAGCTTTATTCCATGGGTGCCGAACTTTTCCGGACAGAACGGTCGCGTCAGCGCCACCGCGCTTTGCAAGACGTGAGCCAATGCAAACCGCAATGGATGATGGGCCAACCGGGACCCCGGTTTTCCGGGTCCCGGTTTTTCTGAGTCCCGGTTTATACGGTCCAAGTACTTCAGAAGACCAGGATCTGAACAACTAGAGGCAACTCAAAAGCTCACTTTACGACAGAGATGCATAGCGCAATTACATATGATGACAGGGGCCTGACGCACAGGGTTTGCCCGCGCATATTCCTCAAGGTCCGGGCGCTGCTATCGGGCTATCCGTGGGTAAGGCACTTGAGAGCAGCGGCTACTTCAACGTGCACCCTAGTGACAGGCAGCAGTTTTCCGGAAAGTGCCGAAAGGCAATGCGGTAACCAGGAAGCCCGTAAGGCCATGCCAAAGACTTCGAGACGTCCGAGAAGCCATACTAAAAACACGGGACCAGCAGCGGCTTGCTAACTTGAACAGTCTGACCTACCGCGCCCGTTCCTGCATAAATAATTCAAATCTAAAGGCGTTTGTTGCCGTCCACCTTCCAGACCACTATCCTGCAACAATGACAGAAAGTATGGATTGGCCGGCAATCGTTGCTTGGGCACGGGAAGAACTGAAAGAGGGTTTCGAGAAGTTCGAGGCGATCGACTTCACCGAACACGATGAGGCAATTCTCGAGCTTTCAGACGAACTTCACGAACTTGAGAAAGGTCGTTCTGAAGACCTGCGTCAACAGGTCCTTCGCCGCGAAGAATTTCAGCTCACCGAACTTCGTGAAGCATTCTACGCTGGCCTGTCCCCTGATGGAGAAGCGCGGCATCCAGTACCTTATAATCAGATGCTATTAAGGCTGACCCAGCGAGCATACACCGATCAAGTTGCCTTCGACGGGTTGGTTCTGCACGCGGTATACATGATTTCCGATGGTCGCCCCATCGCTCCAGAGCTCCGGACGTTCATAATCAACATACTTCTCCGTAACCGTGAGCGCCCGAGCCGTGGTCGCGGATACAAGGTCGAAACCAAATACCGTGATCTGGTGATTTGCTGGGTGATCACCGGTCTTTGTGATCGGTTCAACCTTAAGGCAATGCGCAATGATGAATCCAAATCCGGGCATTTCAGCGCGTGCGATGCCATTGCAGATGCAATGGTTGCCTTGCGTCGCAAGCCATATAGCTACGCCCACGTCAAGGATATCTGGCTGTACACTGATGTGAACTGACAGACCAACAGGTGCGAACCCGTGATCTTTGTGTAGGAAGTATTGAGACCATTACTTCCTACACGAACAATCCGACGCCAACCGTCATCGTCCAGAGACATACAATGGCAATGGACGGAATTTGAAGATGACTGAAGAACTCTGGCGCCTGCCCCGCGTGGCCACGACGATCGGCATGGGCCGATCATGGATCTATCTGGCCGTACAGGAAAACCGGTTTCCTGCCCCCATCCGGATAGGAAGCAGGGCGATCGGATGGAAACGCAGTGACGTGCTGGCATGGTTAGATAGCCGACAGCGGAGGGTGTTGTGATGAAATATGACCCACATCCTAAGGTCTTTTCGCCGGACGATATTTCGACGCACGACGATGCAGGGAAATCTGGAGATTGCCACGGGCAATCTTCAGACGCACAGAAGCCGATGATCCAGATGCCAGCGGAAACGCGGAAGCGACGCACGATACCCGGCAACACTCCAGCGACCGATTGGGCCCATGCTATTCCAATGCTGCGCTCTACGCAGCGGATGGTCCTAGTTGTCGTTGCGCGTCATTCGGACCGATACGGTGTCAGCTGGTGTAACCAGAAGACGCTTGCAGTTGAGTCGGGCTGTAGTGACCGAACAGTGCGTCGGCTACTCAAGGAGTTCGAGCACCGCGGTCTCATTCGACGTGTCGGGCGCCTTGGCTCGCATGGCGCACAGGTCTCGGTTCTGGTCATTATCGTTGGTTGGCCAGAACGGAAACTCATCCCCGATACCGGCCATCCAAACCCCAGGATTGCGTTGAAGGAGACGCGCGAGACGCGGTTTTTGTGGTCACTCAACCGTGCTCAAGCGCGGACACCGTTTCCGGGGGGTGCGGAAATAGCGCCCGACCAGAACAAAGACATTATAAATACTACTACTACGGCTCAGCTCGAAGAGATCCTGACGGCCTGCTTCGAGGCGCTTGGGGCATTGGCTACTGCTGAGAACAGGTAAAACCTGGCGGACGATCTTCCAACTCTACAATCGTGGCTCAACAGAGGCATTGACCTGGATCTCCACATCCTTCCGGTGCTTTCTAAGAAGGCGAAGGGCAGCGGAAGGATTCCACTCCTACGCACCTGGCGGTACTTTGAGGTTCTGATCGGTAAAGCTGTGAACAAGAGGCCGGTAAAATCGAAGTGCGCGTCGACCAGGACTAGGAGCGTACAGCTCAAAGCAGAGGTTCCGAAGAAGGCAGGGGCTCCTGAGACGATAATCGACAAGCCTGATGTGCAGCTCCCAGTGGTCACGCCTGCCTCAAAGCGGGTACCAGCTGATCAGCTGCAGATCCCCTACCCTGCTAAAGGAAAGGAGCAGACCGAATTAACGATGGCACTCGCTGCGCTCGCCGCAAGCCGCAAATTACGCTTTCACAAAGGGGAGGAGTAGCTCGTGCGCACCATAGTTCCGACGTTGGAAACGGTGCGTATTCGACAAGCAACGCGCCCCCGTCTCGGGTCCTTCCGGCGCCCCTTCGTACGCGGAGGGCTTAGGCGCTCAAGATCTCCAGCTGCAGGCGCAAAATCGGGGTGCGCACCTCAATACGCTCAGGTGCGCACCTAGGACGACGGGGTGCGCACGTCACCGAACATGACGCGCTCTTGGGAAACGCACCTGCTGTGCAGCATGCCAATGTGAGCTGCTGCCGGTTTCGTGGACACGAAGATAAGATCGCGACCAAGGAACTGGAGAGTGGATATGACGAGACGAAAGTTCAGCCGTGAGTTCAAGACAGAGGCCGTGAGGCTGGTAACCGATCGGGGCGTAGCGGTGTCACAGGCCGCACGCGACCTCGACCTGTCCGAGAGTGTGCTGCGCCGCTGGATGAGGGAATTGAGCGCAGCCCCGGCTGCTGCATTTCCCGGGAATGAGCAGATGCGTGC